>JABHNP010000349.1 GCA_018694455.1 Planctomycetaceae bacterium
GGCAAACTTGATCCTGTTATCGGTCGAGAGCATGAGATAGAACGTGCTATTCAAATCCTCTGTCGCCGAACAAAAAACAATCCCGTACTCATTGGTGAAGCCGGCGTTGGAAAAACTGCCATTGTTGAGGGATTTGCTCAAAGAGTAATTGAGGGTAATATTCCTGAACTCCTTGCAGAACGAAGAATTGTTGTTCTTGACCTAGCCATGATGGTCGCCGGCACAAAGTACCGAGGGCAGTTTGAAGAGAGAATCAAAGCTGTCATGAATGAGGTTCGTCGAGCCAAAAATACTATTCTTTTTATCGACGAACTTCACACACTTGTTGGTGCTGGAGGAGCAGAAGGTGCAATTGACGCATCAAACGTCCTCAAGCCAGCACTCGCTCGTGGTGAAATTCAGTGTATTGGAGCAACCACGCTGGATGAGTACCGCAAATACATCGAAAAGGATTCTGCGCTCGACCGACGCTTTCAACTCGTTATGGTTGAGCCTGCTTCGAAAAAAGAAGCTATCGAAATTTTAAAAGGGCTTCGAGACCGCTATGAAAGTCATCATAGAGTTTCGATTACTGATGACGCACTCGAAGCGTCCGTCGAACTTTCTTGCCGCTATATCACAGGGCGGGCCCTGCCTGACAAGGCAATTGATGTGATTGATGAAGCAGGAGCAAGAGTCCGTCTTAAAGCTATGACTCGCCCGCCGGACCTCAAGGAAATTGATGCGGAGGTAGATCGGCTTAATAAGGAAAAAGAAGAGGCCGTTGCTAATCAAGATTTTGAAAAAGCAGCTGCGCTTCGAGATCAGGCTGACAAGTTAAAAAAGAAAAAACAACAAATGACCAAGGAATGGCGAGAAAAATCTCGCGAAGCCGATGGCGTTGTTGATGAGGAAGTTGTTGCTGAAGTTGTTTCAAAAATGACTGGCATTCCATTGACTCGAATGACGACCGAGGATAGCCAGCGATTAATGCAGATGGAAGACTCGCTTCATAAACGAGTTATCGGGCAAGACGCGGCAATCAAAAGTATTTCTAAAGCAGTCCGCCGAAGTCGCTCAGGGCTGAAGGACCCAAAACGACCAATCGGTTGCTTTGTTTTTGCCGGTCCAACTGGTGTTGGAAAAACCCTGCTAGCTAAAGCACTTGCCGAATTTATGTTTGGTGATGACGAGGCACTCATATCAATTGACATGAGCGAGTATATGGAAAAACACAACGTGAGCCGTCTCGTTGGTGCACCTCCCGGATATGTTGGGTTTGAAGAAGGTGGTCAGCTCACAGAAAAAATCCGTAGGCGGCCATATGCTGTTGTTCTTCTTGATGAAATTGAAAAAGCTCATCCAGATGTTTTCAACATGCTACTACAAGTAATGGAGGAGGGGCGTCTCACCGATTCCTTTGGAAGAAATGTTGACTTTAGAAACACAATTCTCATCATGACGACGAATGCCGGTGCTGAGGCGATTAAGAATGAATCTGCCTTTGGTTTTCAAAAACCAGAGGATGACAGCGGCTACGAGAGCATGAAGGGTCGAGTCAACGAGCGAATCGAAAAGGTTTTCCGCCCTGAATTCCTAAACCGCTTAGATGACTTAATTGTTTTCCATCACCTTACTATTGAAAATCTTAAGGAAGTTATCGATATCGAGCTCGCAAAAGTAAGGGAACGACTGCTTGAACGCGGACTCAAGCTAGAGTTAACTGACGAATCAAAGAAGTTCCTGATCAAAAAAGGATCTGATACCGATTTTGGGGCGAGGCCTCTTCGTCGAGCTCTTGAAAATTACATCGAAGACCCCGTTTCTGAGGAACTCCTCAAGGGTGAATTCGAAGGTAAGGACACCATTCAAGTGGACTGCAAAGAAGTAGCTGGCAAGAAACAACTTGTTTTCAAAGGAGCTGTCACTGAAGAACCCGTAGTTGCTGGGTCTTCAGAAGAGCATGATGGCTGAAAAAATGCGTTGGGAGAAATTTGTTGGTAAAAGAAACATCCAAGAATTGTTTCCTCACCCAAATTTCTTAAGGCACGATGATGCTTAGTTTAAAACAAAGTACACTACGGCTGCCCTTTCGTCATTCGGTCCTTTTGCAAAAAGCCCACTTGCTCTGAACAGTGATCCCTTGGCATGATCAAAGTTGCCTTTTTCCTGAACACGCAAAAAAATATTATTCAGTCCGAACTAGGTCCAACCTTCTTGGATACTGCCAATCACCACTCACTGCTGAAAAAGTAGTGTATATCAGGCTCATCCATCCATTTGTGTTGCTGGAATCAGTGTTCTCCAGTTTTCAAATTTTCTCAAAAGCCCACAGATACCGTAACTCTCCCCTAAACGGCTCAAGGTACCTGATCATTCGAGCCGATTTAATCGACAAGGAGCGCTGCCACCGCGGTGAAAATCTGCTTTCATGAGTTCAACTGTCGCATCACAACCAGAAAATACCGCTGACAATGTCACCGGTTGGTTTGCAAATAGAGTCGCCGATGTTGGCGACATGGCAGTGACAATGGTCGCGGGCATTGGTGATGTGACTCTCTTTTCTTTACGTACCGTTGGTTGGCTATTAGCCCGACGTCAACGACGCGATGTACTCATGCCAAGCTTCTACCAAATCGGAGTTTTATCACTGCCAGTCATTGCATTAACTGGACTCTTCATCGGTATGGTCTTAGCCGTACAAAGTTACGCTCAATTTAAAGCCCTGGGCCTTCAGACACGACTTGGTTCTGTAATCAATCTTTCACTCGTTCGTGAACTTGGACCAGTACTCGCAGCAACTATGTTGGCCGGACGAGTAGGAAGTGCCATGGCCGCAGAATTGGGAACAATGCGGGTCACTGAACAAATCGATGCTCTTGAAAGCATGGGTGCGAATCCAATTTATTATCTCGTTGTACCACGCTTTCTTGGGTGCCTTGTACTCATCCCTACGCTTACAATCATGGCTGATTTTATGGGTGTACTGGGTGGATACGTCTATTCACATGCCATTCTTGGTATTGACTACCACCATTATTGGGCAAATTCTCGTGCCTATATCGACGCCTTTGATTTTCTTATGGGAATTTTCAAAAGCTTCTTTTTTGGCGCTGCTATCGCTTTGGTTAGCTGTCACCACGGATTTCATTGTGACCATGGTGCACAGGGCGTAGGCAGAGCAGCAACAAATGCGTTTGTTCACTCATTCGTACTTATTCTCATACTCGATCTCTTTCTCGGCATTGGCCTTAATAATTTACAGGACTTTATACGACCTGACGGCCCGAGAAGCCTTCTTTAAAAAACAAAGTTTTACAGAAAATATCACCGATGAACGCTCCTGTTATTGAAGCATCACCCCAAAAAGCAATGCCCACAGTCCCACTCCTTTTTATTGATTCACTTTCAGTATCGTTTGGCAACCAGCACGTATTGCGTAATGTGTCTCTCGAACTCACTTCTGGGGAAACTCTTGTCATTCTAGGAGAGAGTGGCTGCGGAAAAACAGTTCTTCTAAAGACCATGATTGGTCTCATCAAACCGTCTATAGGTGACGTACGATTTGAAGACACTTCACTAGCTTCCATGACAGAGCGGCAACTTGCCCACCTCCGCACACGATATGGTTTTGTTTTTCAAGGAGCTGCCCTCTTTGACAGCGCAACAATAGCTGACAACATAGCGTTTCCTTTGCGGGAACACACCCAGCTCGATGAGGACGAGATTACGAAGATTGTCACTGAACTCGTAGCAGAAGTTGGCTTGCCACGCGTCGTGCTATCAAAAAAACCTGTTGAGCTATCAGGTGGCATGAGGAAACGTGCTGGACTTGCGAGAGCCCTTGCCTTAGATCCTCACTTAGTCCTTTATGACGAGCCCACTACAGGGCTGGATCCCATCATGAGTGACGTCATTAATGAGCTTATTTTACGGGTTCATCAGAGACCAGAAACAACGAATGTTGTTGTCACTCACGACATGACAACTGCTCATAAAGTTGCTGATCGAATCATAATGCTCTACCCACTTTCCCGTCTCAAAGAAAATGAGTCACAAATTATTTTCACTGGCACACCAGAAGAATTAGATATCTCTACGGACCCACGAGTCCGACAGTTCACTGAAGGCAAGGCCGGCCAGCGTCTCAATGAACTTCGGGAAGAGCAGATAGAGAACCAATCTATTTTCTCTGCTAATGCTAACGATCAGGAGAACGATCATGAATGAGCGAGTAATCCAATTTCGTGTTGGCGTAATGGTCTTAGCAACCGCAATTATCGCCGGCATACTTATCGTTTTATTTGGTGATCTGCCAAGTCTCGTGCAATCGACATATCCGGTCCGAATGAACTTTACAGAGGCACGAGGGGTTTCAAGCGGAACACCAGTTCGAAAAAATGGCATTCTTGTTGGGCGAGTGGATTCTGTCATGCTTGATGAACGCGGCGGCGTGAGTGTGGTCACCCAAATAGATTCGTATGTACCCGTCTATCGTGATGAAACACCACGTGTTGCAAGTACTATTCTCGGCGACGCCGAAATTGAGCTGATCGCGGGAAATACTACCCCGCCCCGCCAACGCATAACAACTGATGAAATTTTGCAAGGTGCTGTTTCAAAAGATCCACTTGAACTGTTTTCGACACTTGAGCCAAAGGTCACCGCTTCACTAGAGTCACTTACACGCGCGAGTGATGCCGTTGCAGTTCTTTCGGAAAACATTGAAAAGATTTTTGTGAAAGAAGATATTCAAATTGATCAGACTGTGAAAAGATTAGATGCAGCGTTAGAAACTTTCACAACAGCAATGAACAATGTAAATGATATTGTTGGGGATGCCGAAGCGAGGCAAAAACTTAAAGACTCTATCTACACCTTGCCCGATGTGCTTGTTGATCTGCGAAATTCTGTTGGGGGAATTAGTGCGACTATCGATACTGCTGATCGAAACCTTCGAAACCTAGAAGGATTTTCGAAACCACTTGGCGAACGTGGAGCATCAATGGTGCAAGGAATTGATAGTGCGATTAATCGTCTTGATACTGTGCTCATGCAAGCAGCCACCTTCACCCAGGCTCTCAACGAATCACAAGGAACGCTTGGCAAATTGGTTCGAGACCCACAGGTTTACAACGACCTCTCGCAGGCGGCCAACAACGTAAATCGACTCACTCAGGACCTGCGGCCAATCATTGATGATGTGCGTGTATTCACAGATAAAATTGCACGTCACCCTGAACAACTTGGTGTACGAGGGGCGCTCGACAGAGGACCTGGACTTAAATAAATTCCCTGAATGACTGTGGAAGCTTACACGTCCGGGGCATCGTCTTTGTTATGCCTAGGGTCAAGGGGCACCTCATCAGAATCTGATGATTGGCCCTCTGCAATTTTATCGAAGCCGATTCCACGAAGTCGGTTACCATATCGCTCCATTAACCAAGGCATTGTTTGTTCAATTGTATCGGGTTGCAATAGAACAAGATCTCCTGGTTTCACCGAATCAAGAACAGTCGCAGCCGATGCTGCCCAATCGCCCCCAGACTCAACAACTGCCCGACGCTCTGTCTGTCTTGTCCTTGCAATACCCTCAGCGATAAGTCGTGTTATCTCGCCCGGACTCCGACCTCTTCGATAAGCATCCTCGTAGATAACAATCCGATCAAATGTCTTACCAAGAAGTTCTCCCTGACGAAGGAGATCTTCATTCCGACGATCACCTGCAGCTGAATACACAGCAGTTCTTTGAGCGGGTGGCAGCTTTTCAAGTGTCTTACAAACCTGTTCTAAAGATGGCACATTATGACCATAGTCAACAACAACAGTAGCGCCATCGAGATCAAGCAGATTGAATCGACCTGGGCTTCCCATTGCTCCATTTGAAAAGCTTTCAAGTCCAAGCCGAACCAATTCAAGTGGAATACCAATACTCCATGCAGCTGCAGCACAAGCGAGTGCATTATCAACCTGAAATGACACCAACCCGTGATGAACAAGTGGTACTTTTTCTAAGCTTGCTAAACGAGTTTCGCGTGGTCCATCACAAAGCACAATCCATCCGTCACGAATTGTTGCCCCAAGGCCACCTGACGCCAGATGCTCAGTGAGGACGGGAAGCTCTGGATCCAGAGCAAAATAAATAACCCGACCACGGCACCATTTTTTCATGTCAACAACCAGTGGATCTGCTGCATTAAGAACTGCAGCACCTGTAGACCGCACCGCGGCAACAATTGCTCCTTTCACCCAGGCAAGTTGTTCTGGGGTATCTATCTCGTTCAGACCGAGGTGATCGCCTGAAGCAATATTGGTAACAACGGCTACGTCACACGCATCAAATCCACACCCTTCTCGTAGGATTCCTCCCCGTGCTGTTTCAAGTACAGCTGTAGACACATTCGGCTGTGCCAAAACCCGTCGTGCACTTGCTGGTCCGCTGCAATCCCCCGTGTCGAGTTGTCTGTCACCTACCCACACGCCTTCAGTACAGGTAATGCCGACAGTCGCACCACCTGTTGAAGCGATATGAGCTAATAACCGCGTTACAGTCGTCTTTCCATTCGTTCCAGTAACTGCTGCAACAGGTATCCTGCCATCGTCTTCTGGCTTGAAAAGTGTACTTACAATGGCGGAACCAACGTCCCGCGACTCTCCAACCGTTGGCTCTAAATGCATGCGAAGACCAGGGCATGCATTAATCTCAACAACACCTCCATGCTGTGACGACAATGGGTGATCAATACGTGTCGCCATAATATCAACACCGGCAATATCAAGCCCAACAACTCGCACCGCATCAATCGCTAGCCGTACCGTATCCGGATGAACCAAATCCGTAACATCCTCAGCAGTACCTCCAGTACTAAGATTTGCATTTCTACGAAGAATAACTAGTTGACCACTACACGGGATGGCATTTTTGGAAAAACCTTGCTCACGGAGGGTATCCTCTGCAGCTGCATCGAGGCATAAATGCGAAAGTGTTCCAGCATGGTCAGCACAACGACAAGGATTTTGGTTCTCTTTTTTTACGAGTGCCTCAACCGTTGAAATACCATCACCTATTACAGAAGGAGGGAGACGACGGGCAGCGGCAACGAGTACATCACCGACGACCAAAAGTCGATAATCATCTCCGGCGAGGCAACGCTCAATAACAACTTCATCCTCTTCCGAGATCGCCACGTTGTATGCTCGGTAAACCTCATCCTGAGTTGTTAAGCCAACTGAAACACCTCGACCTTGATTACCACAGCGAGGTTTTATGACTACCGGCAAACCAATTTCTGTAGCGACTTGCCAAGCCTCTACAGCAGAGGAAACAGGCTTCCCTTTCGCAACTGGGACACCGGCTTCTTCGAGCAAAAGACGAGTCAATTCCTTGTCTTGTGCGATTGTCTCACCAACCACTGATGTCTGATCAGTCTCGGCTGCAACTATGCGCCGCTGCTTCGATCCAATACCAAGGCGCACCAATGAACCCTCATTCATCCTGCGTACAGGTATATCTCTTCGTTGAGCCGCTTCTACGATTGAACGAGTGCTAGGACCAAGTTGTTCTAGAAGCAACTTCTCTCGTAAATTTTCGATAGTGTGCTCAACATCAAAGCTCTTCCCTTCAATCGCTGCAGTGAGCAACCTGTGTGCCGCATGCAAGCAATCAATTGCAAAACGTTCTTCCTTGTATTCGATAATGACGTTATAGACACCACACTTTTTTGTTTCTTTCGCCCTACCATACCCAACCTCTGTACCGCCAAGCGTTTGAAGTTCGAGTGTGACATGTTCGAGCACATGACCCATCCATGTACCGGTTCGTAATCTTTCAAAGAATCCTCCTCGCTCACCAATCGAACAACGATGCTCGATCATACTGGGCAACCATTTCATCAACCGCTCGTTAAAGCCAACCAACGTATGCGACGGATGCTCCTCAAGCCACCCGAGGTCAACCCGAACTTCAAGAACAGGAAATCGAGCCCACTGATTCGGGCCCTGAAGTACTTTGATTTTCTCAATATGCATAAGCGAAAACATTCATAGGAGAAATTTTCAAATCCAATAACGATGCTGAGCAAGTCGAACACGCACTGCCGAGGGGCCGATGATCTGTGACGGTGTTGGGTCTATAAACGATTTTATGATACAGGTGATTCTGGCTCAAACAAAACACTTTGTCACGCTACCGTAATCTGAATATTCGTTCAAAGACAGAGCCAGTGTTCTCACTCATATGGTCCTGGAAGTGCTTCCAAGTGAGGGGAAATACGGCAGGACTTTGTTACAATACTGTTTAAAATCTCACTTCCAAATACTTTCCCTCAACATCTGCCTATTCCAGAAGACATTGAGAATTCTTCCAAACTGCATTCAAGAAGACCCGGTAAGCCACTGTTTTGAGGGACATTATTCGACGAACAAGTCAGAGTGCAACGATCTCAATAGACTACCATCAACTGCATTTTACATACCGAAAATGCATCGCTGCGTTGCTGTAGAGGCACAAAACAATATCTTGATGGCTCTAAACTCACTTTTTCTGCCTTATTTCAGTGCTCTCTCAGATTGTTCCAGCAATTATCCGGAGCATACTTTCATCTTCCAACAATTGATGCTTGTAGGTTTTTCAGACTATTTGAACACCTTGGTGTGTAATTTCTATACACAACAGGCTAGCAATCGCCTCTTTTTTAGTAGAACGTGTTCCAGCGTCTTCGGTACAACTTAAAAATGGCATCAGCCGAATCCTTTGATAGCGTGAACTCAAATCCATCAGAAATTCTGCTGGCATGCTGTCATATAAATCTTGACGAGCAGGCAAAATTTGGCTCCGGCTGGCTAGCAGTTACTACCGAGGCCTTGTACTCAGGAAAAGGACTCCTGCCTGTTGAACAAATTGCCGTTGATGAACTTCAGAACCTCGCACAACATCAATGGTCCCTTCAAAAAGAATTGTGTCTCACACTCACAACTCGCCCAACAATTGGCCAGCTCGAACTACGTGCAGGTCAAGAAGTTCTTCAGTGCTGGAAGTTCAGTGCCGGAATAACACCGGAGGTTGTACGACTAAAGGATTGTTTCGAAACCCGATGTGAGCATCTCACGCACGGAGAAAAGCATGCTTTCAATCCAAAAAAGAATACTCCTGTAAGCCTACAAAATGTATCAAAAAAAACATCCACAGGATCATTAGCTGCGCTCATTCGAGTGCTCCGCTTCGCTGCTCCATATTGGTGGGTGGTTGTCATTGGCACACTACTCGCTTTGGGGACAACGTTCGCCAGTCTGGTACCTCCATATCTCACGATGCCACTCGTTGATAAAGTGCTAATACCACACCAATCTGGAGAGCACGTACCCCTGGGGATCGCTATACCGTATCTAGCAGGTCTCGCTGCAGCAGCTGTCGTGGCTTCGCTTCTAGGCTACGGGCGAACATGGATACTCGCCTGGGTCAGCGAACGGATCACCGCAGACCTGCGAATTCGCACCTATGCCCACGTGCAGTCACTATCACTCGACTTTTTCGCAACTCGCCGAACTGGCGACCTCATTTCGAGAATTGGAAGTGATACCGAACGACTGAATAACTATTTGTCGATCAGTCTTATTGATTTTTTTTCCAACATTTTACTTGTGTTGTTCACAGCTATTGTGCTGTTTACCATTTCGCCACTACTTGCAGTAATGACTCTTGTTCCATTCCCTTTTGTGATTTGGCTTGTCTATTCGGTTCGTGGCCGACTTCATCAAGGATTTTCTCGTAGTCGAATTGCATGGGCTGATATGACCAGCGCTTTAGCCGACACAATTCCTGGAATCCGTGTAGTCAAAGCCTTTGCCCAAGAGGAACGTGAAATCAATCGTTTCCGACGCGCGAACCATCGTGTCCTTGAAGCAAATGACCATGTCAATATTACTTGGAGTTACTTTGGTCCACTCGTTACGCTGTTTAGCGAATTTGGAGTTCTCGTCATTTGGGCGAGCGGCGTGTGGCTGGTTTTCAATAATTCAGTAACTGTTGGCACATTAACTGCTTTCCTCGCCTACATCTCACGGTTCTACGGAAAAGTTGAATCGATGGTTCGCATGGTTCCTGCAACTCAACGAGCCGCTGCAAGTGCCCAGCGAATATGTGATCTTCTCGACTGCCAGCCAACAGTAGCAGAACCAGTTACTCCACATCATATTGAGCATGTCAAAGGAAAGATTGATTTACAGAACATCTACTTTCGGTATGGCAACCGTGAAGTTCTTCATGGAATCAGTCTGACCATAGAAGCTGGGGAGATGGTAGGGCTTGTCGGCACGAGTGGCGCAGGAAAAACAACACTTGCGAATCTTATCTGTCGTTTCCATGACCCAAGTAGTGGGAATATATCTATTGATGGGATCAATCTTCGAGCGCTTTCACTCAAGAACTACCGAGGGCACATTGGATGCGTTTTACAAGAACCATTTCTATTTTTTGGCTCAATAGCCGAAAATATTGCGTACGGACGACCACACGCAACGCGTGGAGAAATTGTTGCAGCTGCCCGTGCTGCCGGCGCTCATGAGTTCATTCTTCGGCTCCCACATGCATACGATTCACGCGTCGGTGAACGCGGAGCACAACTCTCTGGCGGTGAACGCCAACGTATCTCAATTGCTCGGGCACTTCTAGTTGATCCTGCGATTCTTATTCTTGACGAAGCAACATCAAGCGTTGACGCTGAAACTGAATCCCTTATTCAGCATGCAATCGAAAAACTTGTAACCGGCCGAACTACAATAGCTATTGCTCATCGATTAGCAACACTTCGGCGAGCTGATCGTTTAGTCGTACTAGAGCATGGCCAGATTGTTGAAATTGGCACTCATGACGAACTGCTTGCCATCGGTGGAACCTACGCCCGACTCTACCAAACTCAGATCATTGACAATCAATCACACGAACTACAGCGTACGTTTCATCCTACATCGAGATTTGCAAAGAAATAAAACGTTTTCTGCATGCAAATACTGGATACGGCAACTACACAATAAAGATATCGAATATGACGCAATTAAATATCAATGATTGCATCTTATCCTGCTCTCAGGATGGAAGTATGAAACTGGTTGCACCAACAGGCAAGCATGTTGATGGGGTACACGTTGTACGAGCATTTCCATTTACTGCCGCTGATGGCCCAGTCGCTATTGTCGATGGCTACGGAAATGAAATCATCTGGATTCATGACCTTGGCTTACTTTCGTTGGAACATCAGCAATTCATGAAACGTTTGTTGGAAACAGAAGAATTCCTTCCACGGATACATTCGATTGAATCTGTATCGAGGGGCACACCCTACCGCTGGAGCGTGGTCACCGATCGGGGTGATGCCTTTTTTGAACAGGCATCTTCTGATGGAGTCGCGTGGCACACGGACGGTAGCGTAACGATTACTGATTGTGATGGAATCTGCTATTTGATCCCAACTGTCCAGCATCTTGACCGACGAAGCCGAAGGCTGCTCGAGCGGCACAGCTAAGGGTAAATATCTACCCTTTTTGACCAATCCTACTGACCTACCAGTTCTCAATTAAAACTGGATGGAATACGCCGTTCATACCGACTACAGCTGAATTTTCTCGGGAAAAAAGGCTCAAGAATCCTAACAATACGGTTGAAAGACATTTCCAAGCAATTAGGCTCGTGAGAGTCAAGGTGTTCCTTTTGGAGTCCAAGTAATGGTCCATTTTCAGCGCTGTACTATGCAAACGTTAATCAACCGTGTTTTTCCTCTGTTGGTAAAGACAGGGATTTCACTAAGTGGATTGGCCGCGATTTTTTCTGCAGCACCCTGTGACGGTCAATGCTGCGGTCAGCCCGTGATCGCACCAGTAGTCTCGCAGTCGTATCGTTTAGATTACCAGACAGTCTACGAAGAACAGAAAATGACTGCGTATCGAATGACGTACGAGACTGTTTATGACTCAAAAACGTATACGGTACAAAAACCGGTCTGGGAAACAGAAACCCGTCAACGAAGCTACAC
>JABHNP010000259.1 GCA_018694455.1 Planctomycetaceae bacterium
TATTCTTACGTGGAAGTCAAAAAGAAATCAGACAACAGAGACAACGTCTAGCAGATGGCCATAGCATTCTCGATAGTGTAATTGAGCAGATACGATCAATAGAACGCACAACACATAGTGCCGATAAACGTCAACTTGAACAATATTTTGATTCCATTCGGGTTGCTGAAACAGAATTAAATAATTCTGAAGTATGGCTCGATCGACCGAAACCCAGTGTTCAGACTGTAACTCCAGAAAATATTGCCGACCCATCTGATTTAGTTGGTCGTGTACGGTCGCTCCTCAACCTCATTCCACTTATTCTCCAGACAGATTCATCACGCGTGATATCAGTTGTTATTCAGAGTGACCATGGGACTCCGAATATTGATGGTGTGTCCGATGGCCATCACCCGCTTTCTCACCATGGACAAGACCCGGAGAGAATCGCACAGCTCAAGATTATTGAAACGAAAATTCTTACGTGCTTGAGTGATTTCCTTGATAGTTTGAAACAGCCATCTGAAAATGGATCGGGTTTACTCGAGCAGACCTCAGTTCTCTTTGGCAGCAACCTAGGAAATGCAAATGCTCACGACCCCAGAAATCTTCCGATCATTCTGGCCGGTGGGAAGCACAAGCATGGCAGGTTTATTCAGCACAACAAAAAAGAGAATGCCCCACTGTGCAACCTGTTTGTATCCCTTCTTCAGTCAATGGGCATTGAGTCTGATCAATTTGGATCAAGTACCGGGACACTCGATATTTAGTGTATATTGAGTAGTGCGAGAAGCTCGAACGGTTTCTTGTTCACACAAATACCAATTTGTTGTTACTCGAGCGTATGAAACAGCAAAACGGTTCCTAGACAACAACATCAGTCCCTTAAGTACCATTGCTTTGTATCATGAAATTTCTCTTTTCATTCGTAAGCTTTATCTTGATTTGCAATTGTGCAGATTCCAGTCAAGCAGAGTCGCCTCCATCAAAACCCATTGGTCTCACCACAATTGATGGTCGAGATTGGCTTGTGGACTCACATGGCAATCCATTCTTTGCTCATGGCATTACACATGCCAGCAACAATCGCAACGCGTTTGATTTCACAGAGTTTTCCACTGCCTGTAAGCGGCTTGGTTTCAACACCTATGGATACGGCTGTCCTCCTCAGCTGCGAGGTGACATGCCCTACGTTGAAAGCTGGAACCATCTTGTTCCTATTTCGACCTATCGAGATGCTGGAAGCTTTCATTTCATTGATATTTTTGATCCAAAAGAACAAAAGCGGCTCGAGGTTGAAGTGAAGGCTAGTTGCGAAAAGAGCCTTCAAAATCCTGAAAATGTTATTGGCTATTGTTGGACTGACCTCGGCGCCTGGCCTCTCGACAATTCGACCGGCAACAACTGGGTTGATTTTATGAAGTCACTCCCTGCAAATGCACCTGGGAAACAGGCGTACCAAGAATTTATAAAGGCTTGGAAAAATGATGGAACCACATCACAGGACGAAGCCTTTCTTCGTTTCATCGCACGCGAATACTTTCGTATTGTCGGCACAGCGAACAAAAAGTACGACCCCGATCATCTAATCTTTGGTGATCGTTTTTCATTCCAGACATTCAGTCCTGCCATTGTCGAGGAAATGCTGCCATACGTAGATGCCATCGCTATTCAGCCCTACTTCATGGAATCATTTCCACAACAGAAACTTGATGAAATTCATAGATGTACTGGCAAGCCAATCCTCTTATGTGACTTTGCCATCCGATTTCAGGATGGTGACAAGAATATTTCTGCATGGAAACTTGCCGAGGATTCTGTGGCTGCCGGGAAAGCGTACGCTGAGTACGTGAAAGCTGCTCTTAATACTCATTACATACTTGGTGTCTTCTGGTGCAACCCAGTCGACACACCAAAGGGATTTGGCAAATCAGGAGTGAAACAAGGATTCTTTGCAGATGGGCTCTTAAGCCGACCTGGTCTGCATGATTCCGTACAAGAACTCAATAAATACCGAGAAAAACAGACGCCACGATCCAGTGAATGACAGTAATGCAGACACTGCTTTATTCAACCAGTTATTCTTCAGACAAACAACCAACACGAATGACGGAGCAGGGTCTAGTTTGTCGTGTGATGCTGCTCGATATGCTGCCGCAAAAGATCTTTGCCGTAATCATTTCCATTTGGTGTACGCAGAACTGCATGAATATGATCTCGTGACGGTTTCTCTGATCGAAACGGTGCGACCCGTCTCTGGTGATCAAACTCAATTAAAAGCACTGGACTATGAATTCTGTAATAAAAGACGCTGTCGTCTGCTGTTCCACCAACCCATGCAAACCAGGTGTTATCAAGATGGTCTTCAACTTCACGCATTTTGATTGCAGCATGCCCCTCATCCATTGTTCCGACATATGCATGCACAACATCGAGAAGCAAATCCTTTTGATCATTTGATAATGTCGCTGCGTTCAAGCCTGCATACTCAAGATCAATATTGTCTCGATACGCCTGTGCGACCGCATTGTTCTGCTCTTTGAGTTGACTAAGAACAGCTTTCTTCTGCTGGTGCTCGTCGAGTGATCGCATAAAAGCAAGGCCCTTATCCTGTTCGTCTTGCATAACAACAGTTCCTTTAAATTTTCCTGAAACTGCATGGACTGGTTCACTACCAATAAAAACTGGAGACATGACAACCTGATCACCCAAAACAAAATAATTGATGATGAGGTGATGACCGTCGATCTGCCACCCCCATGGTTCTGTTGATGAAGGATCTCCCATGATGGTTATCCAATAGAGCCACTCTCCGTATTCATCAAAGTTGTTAGCAAGTTCAGCGAGGGTTCCATTGAGCTTCATAATGTCTTTCGACAATGTAAGGCCCTTGGCACTGAGGCTCGCACTGAGAAGTGCGAACGCGTGTTTCCTCTGCTGCTCATCCATTTCATCAAAACCAACACCACGTCGCTTATAAAAGTGCCTGTTATCCCAACTCCGCCACTCAATATCATCGACAGGAAATGTGGTGCGATTTCGTTGTTCGTCGTTGAGCCCATACAAAAAGGTAACTGCTGCATCAACAACTGGCTGCGCTGAAACACCTGTAGACTCAATCCGAAAGAGGTCCTCTTTAATTGTGCCACCTGAACGAATGCCACGATATGGCTCTGAAAGAGATGCCTCTGAACGCCCGCGAGAACCTCGACGCCCACCGGGCCGCTGAGCAAATGAAAAACTACATGAAGCTGAAATCAAAAATAGAACGGCAACCGTGACGCTAAGATTTCTTGGAATGTTTCTCGTACTGGGTGTCATGAAATCTTTAGATAAAAATTTCGTATGCATGGAGTTCTCTCTTCCTGTTTCAAGCACGGAACATGTGGCAATGTACACCCACTATGTTGACACAATTTTGATCTGGTGTCTCACCAGGACAGAAAATGTCATCACGGGCTTATTACTAGGATTACACAATACAAGTGTGATGTGACAACCATCACTTAATTGTCGGACACGTAAACCAATCCAACATTCGATGGTTCTGCCTCACCGAGGTGATCACTATCAAGAAGCATCAGGTACTTTTCATCACCGTGCGGTATAACCCATTCGCAGGCATTGTGCCCACTTTCAGGTTGGTGAAATACATACGTCCAGCATGGCTCTCCAAGAGAATCAGTTTTCAGCAAACATGCCGCCCATAGATTGTCAATTGAGTCTTCGTCAGAAACCTGATCTGGCTCGATACCAGACCCGCAGGCAAGCACGAATCCACCATCGGATGTCTGCTTCACTCCATAACACTCATCAAAAATATTTTTACTTGTTCCATTGGACAACTGGTCATACGTTTGCTCCCAAAGCAGATTCCCCTCAGTGTCAGTTCTCATGATCCATACGTCCCAATTCCCACTTTCGTGGCTTGCTTTGTGTCCAGCAACAACAAATCCATCGGGTAACGCCTCGAAGTCAAAACACTGCTCCATATCAGCGCCTCCATACAGATGCTGATGTAGTTTTTCTCCATCGGGTGAAAACTGAACAAGGAAAGCATCCTGGTGTTCACTTTCAAAAGATTCCTGCCAAGTGGTGCCACAGATCGTGATGACACGCGTCTTTTTCTGATAAGAAACCTTCGCACCCTGTGTAAATGGCATTTCTTTCTGCCAGGCGATGTCACCGCTTTGATTCGAAACGAGAAGAATGCCAGTGGACTCATCTGAAATAAACGGAACACTTATCTCATCACTCGCGACATATCCAGTCGCAACAAATGATTCTGGATCCAGAGTATCGAGACCCCGAATTGCACCATTTTTCTTATGATCCAGAACTTTCTTCCATATAACTTCACCAGACAGGCTTATCTTCCAAAGACACGCTTTTGATCTTCTTTTAGAGATACCCGTTGTTCCACCAACGATAAAACCATCGTGCGATTCAACAACACAGCGTGCTTCATCATGAAAGCTTTGCTTTCCCAGTACTGTCAGCCACTCTTGTTCCCCATTGGCATCAACTTTCATCACAAATCCGTTTGCTGTTGACGAATCTGGCTCACCACATTTTCCGACCACACAAAAACCTCCTGCTTGTACATGGACACCCTCAAAAACATGATCTTCGTGTTCCGTTCCCCACCCAGTCACCCACTCAACCTCTGGCGCACCAAAAACTGGTACATAGCACTGAGCGAGAATGACTAGGAAGAAAACCGTAGATCGATACAAATACAACTCAGTCATGGAGACACCACTCAATGGCATTCAATAAAAGAGGCGGAAGAATCGGCCCATGAAAGTCATCGATATGTCCGAGCGATGTATAGAATGACTTGCCTCCATCAGCACGACGAAAAGTCCAGGCGACCGGTTCGGGGGCATGTCCTTCAACAACACCTTCCAAGATAACGTCTGACTTTTCTTCAAGCGGTGAAACACAATACAGCGAACCACCCGAGGCACATGAGAGTTCTTTTATTCCAGACAAGAGAGGTTCTGCCACGGTAGAGGATGGATTCACTCTCTGGATTGTTGCGATGAGTGCGTTCTTGTAATGATTTGTGTAGTTTCCACCAAACACTGTTTTGTCGAATCCTGGCCATGCAGCAAAGCCATCTTCTGGCTCTTGCTTCCGTAAACAGAAAGCATGACTCGCCGTACGTATACCAATGACTGGCTTACCAGATTGGACATAACGACGAATTCTATTGAGTTGTTGTGGTGGCAATGTCCTTCGGCGAACACTCACAAACAAGAGATCTGCAGTATCAACTGCCTCACTACCAATCAATTTGTTGGGCTCATGTGGATCTGCGTAGACAAAGCTTACCCTTCCGTGATGAACATACTGCTCACAAAAATCTGGCAGAGTCTTTTCTGTTTGATACTCTTTCTCAGCTATCAGGAAAACAATGTGCGGCTGCTCCGCATCAACCTGTCGTACTCCTGTAAAACAGAGAACGAAAAACATCAACATAAGACATAGTAAACGCACTGGAATTTCCTCTTATTTCCTCATTTGATAGACACTGAAGACTCGATCACACAGTTTCTTTTATTCAGCATGTCTCGCCCCCTTCTTCACTCCCTCAACTACGACTGCAACTGCTTTCTCTGCATCGATTAAGCCGTACCCCGTTTGGTAGTCGTAGCCCTCGTCTGCAATATCACGTGCTGTATCGATAAGAATCTGTCGTGTTTCCCATGGATGCA
Organism: Planctomycetaceae bacterium; assembly: GCA_018694455.1. Taxonomy (GTDB): domain Bacteria; phylum Planctomycetota; class Planctomycetia; order Pirellulales; family UBA1268; genus UBA1268. The sequence goes on from JABHNP010000259.1 coordinate 5,703, forward strand.
GATCCGGATCGACAGAAAGCATGAGTGCAATTGTTCCGCAAAGCATTGGCCCAGCAAATGAATTTCCACTTGCTGCTTGATTAAATACACGACCGTTGGGCTGAATGGATGGCAACCGAAAATTAAAAGCTGCAACCTCTGGCTTCTTCACTCGCCCATCTTGATAGTGATGCGTCTTCCACTCTACCGGCCCCTGACTGGAAAATGGTGTTCTTGATAAATCACGCTGCACACCTGCAGCAGCAAACACCGCAAAAGGAATGTCTTGTGGAATGGGCATCTGAATAGGAACCGGCTTGAATTGAGTCGATCCTTCCATTGCATAATTCCCAGCGCCTGAGACAAGGTGAACACCACAGAGGGAAGCATGCTCACACGCTTTCCTCCAGTGTGATCGGTACTCACCTAGATTTGCTCGGGAGAAGCTCATGCTATACGTGTCGGCATCGTGTTCGATTGCCCACTCTAAAGCTTCTTCGAAACACTGACCTGCAAGCACACCCGCCCACCGAGCATCCGGTGCAATACCAAACTGCCGAGCAGGCGTTCCCGCTGTGCGACCACAGATAATGGCAGCACACTGGTGACCATGAAGAATTTTTCTATCGATTGTGTTTATGTCATCTGACCCTCTTCGAAGCAAATCACCAGTTTGACGGTCAAAGTCAAAGCCATACAGATCATCAATCAGACCATTGCCGTCATCATCAATTCCATTGGCTTGTTCCTGTTGATTCCGATAGCGAGTTGGACAAACAGTCGGCGAGACAACAAAGTTGCCATCATGGATGACATTCAGCACGCCCTTGCCCGTTGCGTTGCATGCACTCCAAGCCTTATCCGCACGGAGTGCTTTGATATACCAAGCAGGGGTCACATCATCTAACTGAAATGGTACCGGTTCATCTTCGTGTTCTGGTTGCACATTTTTTATAATTGGAGTGTTTCTCTTGCGGACAGGACCGACAAAGAAAAGACATTGCACCCCGGGAATTTGTTGGATTGCCTCGACGCCATTCTTATCTGTCGTACAGGTAAAGCCATTCACAATCCAATGATACGTAACGTCTTGAATGACCTCGGATGCTTCGAGTGCCTCGAGAGTCGGACCAGCTTTTTCGACA
>JABHNP010000237.1 GCA_018694455.1 Planctomycetaceae bacterium
GAGCAGGATGGAGACCAAGTGTTGTAGGGTGGCTTGGTAGAGTCACAACGAGGAGAGAAGAATTTCCAAGGAGAAAGTCAATACACTGACTAGCCAAAAATTGATCGGATTCATTTCTTGAAATACAGTCAAAACGTGTAATTATAAAAAGTCTTGAGCGGTCATTTGAGTCGTCCACTGGTTGAGCATCTGTCATTAACAATTTTTGAACTGGTAGAAGCGAACCAGTGGAACGACATTTTCTGATCACCTTAGATAGTGAAGAACCCTCTGTGAATGTATAAAAACCGGGTAGGCTATCACATTGGTTCAAGGCAGTTCGAATTTCCCATTGGTTTATAATATTGCGTAACCAGTTTTCTTGCAGATTGGGCTGGCTACCGCATCCCACAATGAGAAGACCTTGTGGTGTCTGTGTTTGAAATTCTGATTGAGCAGCCGATGCAATGATTTTCTCAATGCAATACTCAGTGGTAAAGCCAGAAAGAAGTTCAAAAGATAGTGGCTGGCTGGATGTGACAGTTGCCATCGTAAGGCCACGTTGCATTTCGAGGTGTCATGTGAAGGCAGCCATGCCATTGGAAAAAGAGCTGTATCCTTTCAAACTCTCCTCGATCCTAAAAGGTTATGACATTCATTCGCATGCTGCAATCACCGGGGATAAATGAGGTGTCTCGAGGTACAATTTTTCAGAATCTGACAGATTCTCTCCGAAGCTTCTTTCAGATCAGATTCAATTGTTGTGTAGCCAAAGCTAAACCGAATAGCAGACTGAATCACTGGCTTGGAAAGGTTTATTGCGATCAGTGCGGGAGCTGGTTCTTGGGAACCACTTGCACAAGCTGTTCCTGTCGCAACGGCAATACCCTCGAGGTCTGCCGCCATCATAAAAGCTTGGCGATCAATACCGGGAAAGGCAATTGTCGTTATATGTGGGCTACGTGGTGCGTTTTGACAAACAATGACCGGAGTCACGCTGATACGCCTGGCATACTCACAAACGATTGATTCAAAAGTATCCTTCAATCTCGCAAGGCGTAGAGTTTCTATCTGTTGACGCTCAACTGCTTGTTGAACTGCCTTCTGACAACCGGCTATTAACGCGAGGGGTTCAGTGCCACCGCGCATTTCAAATTGTTGGGGCCCAGGAAAGACAGGTGAATACTCAGCATCTTTCTTTACGATTAGGCATCCGATACCCCGTGGCCCACCAAATTTATGTGGAGCGAAAGTGAGACTCGTAGCGTTGATGTCAGTGAAGGAGATCGGGATCTTTCCCACAGCTTGGGTTGCATCGACATGAAGAGTACACCGAGTGACTGAGCCGTTGATGATTTTATGAATTTCAGGCATGTTTTCTATCGTGCCGGTTTGTCCACATACAAGCGTTGTCGAGAGAAAAATATTTGGGTTTATTTCATTCGTCGGAGCTGTTTTGATTGATGTATTTTGCTTCGTAGAAGAGAGCAAATCATTGAGGCTCCGAGTGCAAAGGCAACCCTTTTGATCGAGTGGAAGTGTCACTCTAGCTGCAGAGAATACATCCAGAGACTCTGCTGCACCCCGAAGGCTTTCATGGTCTCGTTGACTCGTCACCAAGGCTGTGGGGGCCTGATTTTTTATTCCGAAGAGAGCCAGATAGTTAGCCTCAGTGGCACCTGATGTAAAAATAAGTGTGGCATCAGGGCATTTGAGATCTTTGAGTATTTGTGTACGAGATTCATCGAGCTTTTGATATGCACGCCTACCAGCGGCGTGTGGACTTGACGGGTTTGCAAAACAACGAATCTGAATACGAGTCATCGTATCGGCCACAACGGGGTCGACAGGAGTCGTTGCAGCATGATCAAGGTAAATCTCACGGCTTGACATGGGCAGAGAGTGTGTCCGGAGGTTAGACGTTGTATTGATTGCGCGTATTTTTTAGATCAGATTCGACCATCATGGCAATCAAGTCTTGAAAACGAAGCGTAGGTTTCCAGCCGAGAGTTTCTTGGGCTTTGGTAGCATCACCCGCGAGGGCATCAACTTCGGCGGGTCGTTCAAATTGAATGTCGTATTCGACGTAGTCGCGATAGTCGAGTCCGACATAATCAAACGCGTACTTGCAGAGCTCTCGTACTGAGTGCGATACACCTGTTGCAATGACATAATCAGCGGGTTTGTCTTGCTGTAGCATAAGCCACATTGCATATACAAAATCCCCAGCAAATCCCCAGTCACGTTTCGACTCAAGGTTTCCAAGAAGGACTTTTTCTTGAAGCCCTAATTTTATTCTGGCAGCGGCTTGGGTGACTTTACGCGTCACAAAGTTTTCACCTCTGCGAGGACTTTCGTGATTGAATAAAATACCACTGGAAGCATGGAGTCCGTAACTCTCACGATAATTTACGGTGATCCAGTGACCATACAGTTTTGCGACACCGTACGGTGAACGCGGAGCAAATGGAGTTGTTTCTCGCTGTGGTGTCTCAGGCACATTTCCGAACATTTCCGAAGAAGAGGCTTGATAAAATCGAACTTCGTTACCCGATTGTTGTTGAAGCTCTCGGATGGCTTCTAGTATTCGGAGAACGCCGAGACCAGATATTTCAGAAGTGTAGTCCGGCTGTTCAAAACTAATTCGAACGTGGCTTTGTGCAGCGAGGTTATAGACTTCATGTGGCTGGATGTTGCGAAGAAGACGGACAAGGCTCATCGTGTCAGCCATGTCTCCATAATGCAGTTCTAGGCGGCCATCTGAGTCATTATGTCGATCAAGTAATCCATGGATACGGGAACTAAGATTACTTGTCCGTCGCAGCATGCCATGAACTTCATACCCTTTTGAAAGCAAAAGTTCTGCCAGATACGACCCATCCTGTCCAGTGATTCCGGTAATAAGTGCTCGGTGAGATAGTGACATGAGCTGGTGTAGTAGTGCTTACTAAGGAAATGAATTGGCTCGTACAAACAGAGCCTATCGGTACATGATACTCACCTCACGGACAGAAGTGGCTCTAGAACTCGTGCCAAGAGTGATGGCAGCGGCGGAAAAACTTTCGTGATGGGCGAAAGTGTCGTACGAAGCCCAGAAATCTGGTTTAAGATCCTTGGGATATGAAAGAAAAAATGCCGGTGCGAGGAGATATGGTTTCACTCGCACCAGCATCGCTCAATTATTTCACATCCAGTAATTCAACTACAAAATGCAATGTTGCATTGGGTGGAATCACCGGGGGGGCACCACGCGCGCCATAGCCAATGGCACTTGGTATCTGAAGTTCAATCATGCCACCTTGAGCAACAAGTTGCATGCCTTCAGTCCATCCAGGAATTACACCATTGAGGGGAAATTCAATGGACTGGCCTCGCTTATACGAACTATCGAAGACAGTTCCGTTGTCGAGCCAGCCATGATAATGAACTGAAACCGTGTCTGCAGCGGTTGGTTTCTCACCACTGCCGGTACGCAATACACGGTATTCAAGACCAGTTGCAGTTTTTGTGAAACTGCCAGGAGCTGATGCATCAGTAGACCCTGCACCATCGGGTAATGTCGGAAGAGGGATATCGGCAGATTGTGATTCAGCGGCCATAGTTAAGACACTCACGAAAATAAGAGAAACGAGCAACGCCATAAAAGTTTTGGCAACAGCACGCATGGAAACCTCCTTGGTAAGGGACAGCTAAAAGAGTACCAAAAAAGTATCTTTGCGGCATCTCGTGGTGATGAGATTTGAACTTTTGGATAAAAATATTACCACCAGACAGTAAAACATTGAAAACAGCAGTTATTTTATCGTCGATTACGCGTGTTGTAAGGATGCTATCCAGTCTTCAATATCATTCGTCTGAAGAGGAATATCCTGACAGAGATCGACGGGCCCGGACTCAGTGACAAGCACATCATTTTCGAGGCGAATTCCAATTCCTTCTGCAGGGAGATACAAGCCAGGTTCCACCGTCATGACCCAACCAGACTCAAGGGGTCCATCCGATGGAGCTGGATCATGAACACCCAGACCAAGTGAATGACCGAGTCCATGCATGAAAAAGTCTTTGCATGCAGGATTTTCTATGGAATCAGATGCGTATTGATTTTGATTAATGAGGCCAAGCTCACGGAGTTCTTCAGCCATTTGATGCTGGGCATCCCACTTCCATTGTGAAAGTGTTGCACCAACAACAGTTCTTTCAATCGAGCTTTGTAATACCCGAAGTACTGCCTGATAGAGTTCTTTCTGTCGAGGTGTGAAACGACCTGAGACAGGGAAAACGCGTGTTACGTCTGCTGTATAATTTGCATGATTCGCTCCGACGTCAATCAGAAGAAGATCACCGTCTTGGCAAGGGCCGTTATTATTAATGTAGTGAAGTGTGCAGGCATTTTTTCCAGAAGCAACTATGGGCTCATACCCCATGGTTGCCCGTTGTCGAGTAAATTCTCCAATGAGTTCTGCTTCGAGTTCATATTCTTTGACACCTGGTTTCAGGTGTGACAAAACTTTATCAAGACCATGTTTTGTAATTGCGATAGCATCTCGAATAATATTGACTTCAGCAGTACTCTTTACCGCACGAAGGTCGTGGAATATCGGCGCTAATCTGTGAAAGGAATGTAATGGATAGCGATCAAGAAACTGCCGTGCCATGCGTAGATCACGTGATTCAATGCCAAGACCAGCACGACTGTGTTCATTTGTATTGAGAACGATAGAGTCTTTCTCAACGAGGAGTGGATGGAGTGTAGTAGCAAGGTTGTCAGACCAGAAAACAGTACTGATTCCAGAAATTGTTTGGGCCTTTTCTTTTGTGAGGCTGTGCCCTTCCCATGTTTCGAGGCTTGCATTTGGCTCTCGTATAAAAAGCATCTCTCGATGGGCTGGATTCATTGCATCCGGAATAAGGACAGCAACACTTTCGGGTTGTTCTATTCCGGTGAGCCAGAAAAGATCAGCCGCCGGGACATACCGCACAACACCGTCACCATTCGTTGTGAGGGGATCAGCTGCATGCACTATCGCGACACTGTTCGGGGGCAGTCTGGCAGCCAACTGCTTTCGATGTTCAGTAAAAAGGGCCGAATCAATTGGATCATGTCGCATGGGCGGTCTCTCAGGGTGGTGAAAACTGATGCGAGTCTCACCGACGTCTAGAATCTTCCATTTTTCGCAAATCCTGAGCAGCTCGAGTCGCCTGTTTCTCAAGGTCTCGTTCCACTTGAACTGCTCGTTTTTGATCGATATTGAAGCTTGGTCGATAACCATTCCATGAGATAGAGAGAACACCACTCACGACCAAAATCGGCACCGCAATAACAATGAGCATTGCGATCCATCGTGAAGTGACAACTTGGCGAACAGGTGCAGGCATGCCATAGGTAACCAGACCAAGGATTTTCTGAGCAAAGTTTTGTTTGGAGCGTGCCATACAAGAAATTCTCCGGAGACATTTGGAAATCAATGTGAACTGTCTAGCCGGAGAATCTAGAAATGCAAAAGCCGTGAGGCAAGAGGGCTTCACGGCTTTTGCTGAGATCATTGAGATAGTCGTTTATTAGGACAAAACATCATAAATTGGGTCGCCACCGCCACCGATTTTGAACGGCCTTCCATTTGGAGCAAAGTGCTCTTTATTTGGATCGAGGCCGCATGCAACTGTGATGGTACTGTTGAAATCTGTGAGCCCGACAGGGTCTTCGTCAATGCCATGACCCTTTTCGTCAGATTTACCGTAGACGGCGCCACCTTGAATACCAGCTCCTGCAAGTAGATATGAAAAAGCTGCGGGGTGATGATCACGACCAGCATTTTGATTGATGGCTGGCGACCTGCCGAATTCACTCGCCAAAACAATCAGTGTTTCATTGAGAAGGCCACTGCTATCGAGATCACGAATGAGTGCACCAAGTGCTTTATCAAGAGCAGGCCCTTTTGTTGACATATTCGTGGCGACATCATTATGCATGTCCCAGCCACCGTAATCGACTTGCACGAAGCGGACGTCTGCTTCAACTAAGCGTCTTGCGAGGAGCGCTCCAAGTCCTACCTTGGAAGATCCGTATCGTTCTTTTACTTCATCAGACTCTTTGGTCAGATCAAATGCCTCTAGATCTGTACCACCCATAAGTGTGACGGCATCTTTATACATTTGGTTGTACGACTCAAGTTGATACCCAGCATAACGTTTTCGGAAATTCGAATCGATACGATCAGCAAGTGTGAGCCTTCGTTTGAAAACAGCTTCTGTCAGATAGCTTGGAAGCTCTGTGTTTTCAATTCCTTTTTCTGGATCAGCGACGGGGACAGGAGTAAGCGACGGGTCAAGAAACCCTGCACCAGGATGGCCATTTCCACCACTATTGACTAACACATATGGTGGCAGTCCTGGATTCATCTTGCCCATTTCGTTGGCAATCCATGCACCCATTGACGGATGTCGAATACTGTTAAGTACTGGATAAGATGTCTGCAACCAGTACCGTGCTTTACTGTGATCTGCGGTTTCCGTTGTCATTGATCGAACAATAGCAAGTTTGTCTTGTAGTTCTGCCAGATTGGTCATGTGTTCGCCAAAGACAATGCCTGGTGTTTTTGTTTTTACAACACCAACATCGCCCTGAATATCTGGCCGATCGGGCTTTGGGTCAAATGTGTCAATATGACTCATTGCTCCACCCATATAGAAGTAAATAACCTTCTTTGCCTTTGTAGCTTTTGATGCGTCCGCTGCTTCGAGCATACGCGACCACGGTGATACAAGACTGACACCAAGAGTTGAGGCAATACCTGAAAGAATGGCCCGCCTGGAGTGTCGATCTTCAACACATTTTGCATAACGATCGTGAAACATAATATGAACTCCTGTCATGTGTACGGTTGGTGAGTTGGTGATGTGCGTTTTGGTTCATTGGTCATTTGCTATCAAAAGATAACGCGTGCTGAATGAGCCTGTTTGTGTTTCGATTAGTCAATAAAGAGAAATTCTCGTGTATTCAACAGGGCCCAGATAAGATTTCCACAACCTACCGCAGGGTTTGGCGACTGTTTGATTTCTGCTTCGGCAGCTTTTCGCATGTCAGCATCTGGCTCATGCGTAAGTATTGCAAGAAAGATCGTATCAACGGCACTTTTAAGAGTTTTTTGCTGTGAGACCGAATCATAAATTACTGACCCTTCCGACAGCATGGCGTGGGTCATCCAACCATTAAAGAGTGTCAGAATTTGAGGCACTGTCGCAGATTGTTTTGCGGTTTCTATTGCTTCTCGATCGCCTTGGCCGAATTGCCGGAGTAAATGACTCGCTCCGCTTGGTTGTGGAAGCTCACTTGCGCGAACGAGAGTCAGTCCGTTTAAGCCACAGTCTTTACTGCGACTCCTATTCAAATCTCGCTTGTAATCGTTGTAATTTTTGTATGACTGTTCAAATTCTTCATAGTCCAGGACCGACATGTCAATGCCGTAGACAGTCTTCAGGTCTTGTGCAGTCGGCCGTTGATAGGCCCACTCATTTGTTGCAATCAATGTGAGAAGGGAATCCCAGAGTTGTTCAGCTGTCATTCGCTTGAGTGCTGGTCCAGCGTATCGGTGTGGCTCGGCTGCTGTCGGGTCGTAGATGACGGCCACACTTTGATATGTCTCAGTAGATGTAAGCAATCGGACAAATTCACGTAGGTCAAACTTGAGACGAAGCATCTCATCAGTGAGATGCTCAAGTAACTCTGGAATGGCCGGTATGTTTCCTTCCTGAAAATCATCGATTGGTTCGACAAGCCCGACACCCATCACTTTTTTCCACATGCGATTGGCTATATTTCGAGCGAACTGCCTGTTGTCTGGAGTTGTGAGCCAGGCAGCAAAACGAGCTCGGTTATCTTCGTCTTCCGCGTATTCAGGGATCTTCCCCCACAGTACTGCGGGTTCAACTACGTCAAGAGGTTCACCATCGTCATACTGGTAGTCGTGGGGCAGCCGGAACTCATCATCCATGCTGCTTATCATCATCGTTTGTGAACCATAAAAATTCCGAATCCCACCCCCGACCTTTTTTTCATCAATGGCCATTTCCATGCCGTAGCGAAGGCGAGCAAGATTTGGAATCAGGTCATCATCATTTTTGAATGGTGAATCTGACGCGGGGGCACTGTCACTGAAAGAGTCATCAGGCCCTAATGATGCTTCACCCATTCCCCCAAAGAGAACCTGTTTGGCTGAGAATCGACTGCCATTTGTCAAAGCTGCTAGTTTGTAAAACTCTTGTTGAGTCCACTTATCGAAAGGATGATCATGGCATTGTGCGCATCCAATTTGTGTACCGAGAAACACGCGAACAGTATTGTCTACGTACGCTAGAGGCATACCAGCATCTCGTAACTGAAAACCTGTTGCAGGATTTTCGACAACCCTGCCGTTAGCAGTCAGTAGCGTGTACACCCATTTGTCATATGGCATGTTCTCGGCAATCGATTCCTTCACCCATGCCATATATGGTTCAAAAAAGAGATCGCGACTTGGTCGCTCTTGCAGCCGAAGGATATCTGCCCAGTAATTATAAAAATGACTGACATATCCAGGACTTTCGAGGAGATCGTCAATCAACTGCCCACGTTTTTTCCTGTTAGTGGAATCACAGAATGCACGAGCTTCATCAATGGTGGGTATACGCCCGGCGAGTTCCAAATACGCCCTTCGTACAAACTCATGATCTGTGGTCTTTTCACCAGGCTTGGTCTCATTCTCATTCCAATAGTCCTGGAGAATTGAATCAATCTGTGCCGCTGCTTGTTCAATTTCAGGTCGCGTGTTGCGATCAACAGGTGACACATTGAGTGCTGCACCGTCCGGTTTAATGGTTACGGCCTCGGGTAGTTTTGGGGGTTTCCATTCGGTATCGGAATCAGGCTTTGCAGCCCATGTGGATGCATTCAGGAGCAAAGCACCAACACAGAAAGCAATCGTGAGCGATCGTGGCGTCAGAAATTTTTCTTGTGCACAGCTAGCCATATGAAAACCCTTAAAACAAGACCATACTTTAGGTGTCGCTTAGAAAAGCGATGATTAACTAATTTTAGCCAATATTAATATCTACAGGAAGCGGAAACTCCAATAAATAAGGTCGCTTCTTTGTAGTTATGACACAAAAAATTGTATCTTTAAGTCCAATCGGTGTGGACACTTAGAACGCAATGGATGCTATTTTGACGGATAGATCAGTCGAAACGGCATGTTACTGAATAAACATGAATTCTCTGGTGTTAAGCAGTGCCCAAATGAGGTTGCCGCAGCCTGCCGCTGGACTCTGTGCGGCTGTTTCAATTTCACGACGAGCCATCCCGCGTTCACTCACTGTTGGATGTCTCGCAAGAATTGACAAGAAAATCGTGTCAATTGCACCGGTTGATGTTTTTTGCTTGGAAACATTGTCATAGATTACTGACCCTCGTTCAAGCATAGTGTGCGTTGTCCAACCATTAAACATTGTGAGTACTTGTGGTACGGTCGCTCCTTCACTTCGACTCTGGATTGAATCACGATCACCAACACCAAACTGGCTTAAGAAGTGGCTCAGCGGTAAGGTCTGCAAAGGTAATTCACTTGAACGAACAAGAATTTGATCTTTATAGCCTGCGACAGAGCGAATTTTCTTGGAGTAACCCGCGCGTCCCAACTCTGCATTATAAGCTTTGTAAATCTTCATGAAATCGTCAAATTGTGTTGTGCCAAGATCGACAGCAGCCACTGTTTCTACTTCTTGAGCAGATGGCCTCTGGAATGCCCATTCATTATTGGCAACAAGTGTGAGGGTAGAATCCCACAACTGTTCAGCAGTCATGCGTTTGAGCGCTGGCCCTGTAAAGAGATACGGTTCTGCAGCTGTTGGTTCATGGATAATTGCTCGTGACTGCCAAGCTTCAGTCGATGCAACAATACGGACAAATTCACGCAGATCGAATTTTAATCTGAGCATTTCATCGGTAAGATGCTCTAGGAGTGTTTCAGATACCGGAATGTTGCCTTCTTGAAAATCATCAACCGGTTCAACAATACCGACACCAAACATTTGCTTCCACATACGGTTTGCGATTGCACGCGCAAATTGTCGATTGTCAGTATCTGTGAGCCAGCCAGCAAATTTCGTACGACCATCTGCATCCTTATATTTCTCTGGAATTTTACCCCAGAGGACTGCGGCATCTACCTTTTGCTTGGGTTTACCATTGTCGTACTGATAGTCATGCGGTAGTTGGAGAGCCGTTGGCTTGAAGTTTACAGATGTTGCATTGAGTCTCAAAAATTGAAGCGCATTTGCAGGAACCTCTCTTTTTTTACGCGCCTCATTGAGTTCTTTCGCAAGTTTTTTTGCGTTTCCTGCCTGCGCCTGCATCCCCATACCCATCATGGATGACATGCCACCACCACCCTTACCAGAAAAATCACGATCACGGGTGCCACTCGTCAATGCAGCAAGTTCATAAAATTGTTTCTGTGTCCACTGGTCAAATGGATGATCATGACACTGAGCACACCCAATTTGTGTGCCAAGGAAAACACGAACAGTATTGTCAACGTATGGAAGTGCCATGCCTCGATCACGTAGTTGGTAGCCGACTGCCGGGTTGTCCCAAATCTTGCCGTCCGCAGTGAGCATTGCGAATACCCATTCATCGTATGGTGTATTATCAGCAATCGATTGTTTTACCCAGTCCATGTATGGTTCAAAGATAAGGCGTTGTTGATCCGGTCGCTCCTTGAGCCGAAGAATATCTGCCCAGAAATTATAGGAATGGCTTACATAGTCCGGACTGGTCAGAAGATCATCAATGAGGTCAATACGTTTTTGTTTGTTGGATGATGCCAGGAATGTTTTTGCTTCATCAAGCCGTGGAATACGGCCACCAAGTTCGAGGTACACACGACGCACAAATTGTTCATCGGTAAGTGCTTCACTACGTGTTATGTCAGCGGCTGACCATTCGCTTGCCAAGATCGTATCAATTGCATCAGCTGCATCAGTAACGTTTTGCCGAGCGGCAGTCCCTCGATCGATTTTTTTGACGGAAATAACAGGTTTGGTCGGTTTTTTAATTACAGCTTCAGGAAGACGAACCGGGGGTGGTGTCCACTGCTTTTGTTTCTGCTTTGCTGCCTGCAATCGTTTTTGCATGGCAGCACGGTTTTGTGCATGTGTGACATCAGTAATGAAAAGGCAGGACACAGTAGAGAAGACAATGAGAAGAATTGCTCTCTTTAGTCTGCTGGTGTACCGCAAGTAACTTTTCAAATTTATGACAGAGATGTTCATGCGAATGGTCCTTCCAGATGCCGGAGAAATAAACTGGTGAACCACAACAGGTGTGGTTCACCAGCATTCTTATTCTTCTATTCATCGAGATAATAGGCAAGACAGCAACATAATTTCTAGGTAGAACTGTGCGTCAAAATTCCTAAAATCTTACAAATGTACAGAATTCTTACTCTTTACTTCTTTTTCTTGCCCATGGCAGCGAGGCCAGCCTTCATCTCTTCAAGAGTGACCTTGCCATCTCCGTCTTTATCCAGCTTTTCAAAACGCTTCTCTGCGTTCTCAAGTGCCTTGCCTTTCATGCCAGCCTTGAATTCCTCAAGAGTGAGAGCCCCATCCCCATCGGCATCTTTCTTTTCAAACATTTTAGCTGGGTCAGGCTTTTTCTTTGCCTTTTCTTCAGCCTGTGCAACGCTGCTCACTGAGACAGACAGTGCAAGACATGTAAAAGCAACAAGTAAACATGTGGTTAGAATTCGCATAGATCACCTTTCGTTGTGTTAATACGGGGGAGGATGCCATATCCCAAAAACCCCACATTTAGAGTATCAGAGAAAGACGCTCTTCCATAATGTGTCGGAAAGATTCTTTTTTTGTTCAAGCTCAACACATCAGTGTTTTTGCTTTACGAATACTTTTTTGACCCTTAATTAACGGTGCTACTGACCAGAAGTTTCGTATGCACCAAACGCGTCTCGTAATCGCTCGAGGCCTTCTTGTAGTAAGGCAGGTGGGCAGCCAAAGTTGAGTCGTAGATATCCTGAACCCCCAAACTCTGGTCCATTCGATGGCCCGATACCAGCTTCTTCGCAAACGTGCTGTGGTTGGTTTCGGTCAGGAGGCTGACGAGCAATCCACTCGTTGCAGTCAATCCAAAGGAGATACGTTGCCTGTGGTGGTATGCACGAAACGCCCGGTATGTCTTGAATTGCACGGACTGCACATTGCTTGTTGTATTTCAAGACGTTTAAAAGTTTCTGACGCCAAGCGTCACCATCTTTCCATGCTGCCTCAGAGGCGGCATAGCCAAGTGGGTTGACCATGGGGACAAGCCCTCCTCCAGCCTGCCGCCATTGGTGTCGCAAATCTTTGTTTGGAACAATGGCGGCGGCACAGCCGAGACCAGCAATATTCCATGTTTTTGAGGCAGCAACAAATGTTATCGATCGACGTGCTACCGGGTGGTCAAGACTAGCGAATGGAATGTGGTTCGAACCATCGAGGATAAGATCGTCCCAGATCTCATCACTGACAACGGTCACTCCATGTTCTTCACACAGGTCTGCAATTCGGAGTAGTTCCTCTCGAGTAAAGACTTTGCCTGTTGGGTTGTGCGGATGACACAACCAAAAGATTTTCACATCGGGCGTTAAGGCAGCTTCAAGTAATTCCCAATCGATGGTCCATCGTTGTGCGGTGACATCGGCATGCAAGGGGACCCGCACGCTTCGCCGCTCTGCAAGCTTTGGAAGAAAGAGAAAAGGTTGATAGACCGGTGTCAGGGTCAGAATGCCATCACCTGGTTGGGATAAGAGTCGAGCGGTGATAGAAAGTCCTGTCACAATGCCTGGTACACCAATGACCCATGATGGATCAATCTGCCAGTTGTGTTGCTCACGGAGATGCGTGGTTAGCGTTGATGCAAAGCCTGGCGTTTCATGCGTATAACCAAAGACAGCATGGTCCGTTCTTTTGCGAATTGCATCGAGTACAACGTCGGGTGATTGGAAGTCCATGTCTGCTACCCAGAATGGAAGAATTTCCTTTCCCGTTGCTGTTGTTCTGCCCTGATAGCGATCCCATTTTTCTGCACCGGTGTCATGACGGTCCGGACACTGAAGAAAATCAGCTGCGAGGTCGTTTGTTGTGAGGTCTGGTTTCTGCATGTGTAGTATCGTGACGAACCAACAGAGACATTACTAGGCCGTCCTGTAGAAGAGTCCGTGGAGGATGCGGAGTACCTCTTTCGGGACGTGTTTCCGTAAGCATATTCGTACTTGCTGATTTTCTTGAATGGGTAGACTGCAGAAGAACGTGCTACGCAAGGAGTTCTTAAGAAAGTACTCCTTCCCTTTCTTCTTATACTCCAGAGAATTTATTTCTATGAAAAACAAACGTGTGTCGCGATTTGTATTTCCGTGTGTTATCGGGCTTGTGAGTAGTGTGCTTTTCGTTTCAGTAGAAGCTGCAGAAATGGCGAGTGTGGTAACACATGGCCCACTTCTTGGTGAGGTGACAAGTTCAAGTGTACGAATATGGGCTCGCACGAATGGACCAGGAACAATTGAGTTTCATTTTGGGAAAGATTCAGCATCACTAAACGGTATTTCAGAAAGTATTGAAACGACAGCTGCTCATGACTTTACGGGATGGACCACACTCGAAGGTCTTGATCCGGATACAGAATATGTGGCTAGTGTTTTCATTGACGGGAATCCAACTGGTGTGCCTGCAACATTTCGCACCCTTCCTGACAGCAATGATCTGCGTGACCAAAAACATAATCCGCGTGGGCTCTTTAATTTCTCTTTCACATTTGGATCGTGTGCAAACCAAAACCCATTACACGGGATTGGTCCAAGTCTGCCAACGTATGCAACGTTACTTGAGAAACACGCTGATGAGGTTGATTTTCAGATCATGAATGGAGACTGGTTGTACGAAGAACTCCGTACAACACCAGTTGAGGCGTGGGCTGATAAGCAGGGAGTTGATGTCGAACAGTTGCCGGAAGTTGTCCGTGATATGCCAACAATTGTTGGTGTGTGGGAAAATTACAAGCTCTATCTCGATCGAGGTACGAATCTCTCAGCATGGCACCGAAACGTGCCTGGTTTTTTTACATTTGATGATCATGAGTTAGTAAATGATATCTGGGGTGCGGGGAGCACGGGTCGCCGGAATCGTCGTGCGGTGTTTCGCGATATTGGTACTCGGGCATGGCTTGACTATCTCGGCTGGGCAAACCCAGCGGCTTATCCGCACACTGTCCACCATGGTCAGGCCGAGCTTTCAACTGGCAGCGATATTCTTGTTGATACCAATGCAGATTTTACATCCCTTCCATTAGATAAAATGTTGAATCTTCACGTGCATTGGGGAACTCCAGAGGCCGGTGTGAATGACTTGCGATATGACGATGATGCGCTTGGCGATCCAAATTCACGGGTGTATGAAATCCGTGAGGTGCTCGACAAACATCGAGTCCGAATCTTTCCTGCACCGGTTGCTGATGGAAAAGTTGAATATTCAATTGGTCGTCGTAGCTATGGGAGCTTTCGAGTCGCAAATTGTGAGTTTTTTCTGCTTGATACTCGCGGTGCTAGGCAAATGCATGATACAAGCCGTCCGCACCAACCAAATCTTACCATGCTTGGAATGGACCAGCGAAAGTGGCTCATGGAGAGCATGGACAAGAGTGATGCCGACTTCTTTTTTGTTGTGTCGTCAGTCCCCTTTATGATTCCCCACAGAGGTGCTGGTGGTTTTGAGGCCGCTTCGAATAAAGAAGAAGCCTGGACTGCTTTTCTCGATGAGCGCGAAAAGCTCATAGCATTCTGGGATACGCTCAAACGACCTGTCTTCGTCATGACAGGAGACCTTCATAACAGTTTTGCCATTCAGATTACTGATCGTGTCTGGGAGTTCTGTTCCGGACCACACAACTCAGTCAATCATGTGCCGAGCCTCGATGAAGACAATAGGCCGGCGACTGGTATTTATAACTCTGGTGGTCAGCCATGTGATATTCGTTGGTCGACTTATGTTCTAGAAGACCTCCCACGATTACAGCGTCTCTATCCACACTATCTGGTTGTGCAGATCAACAATGTGTTCAATATGCCACAACAATTAGGAGGTGAGCGGCTGGTTGCATATCCTCATCCACAGGTGATTTTTCAGTACCACGAAGGACGGACTGGCAAAATGGTTTACGCGGAATCTGTTGTGCTGCCACGATAGGCAGACACGGGGGTGCTCTGTCTTATTCTTGTTTAACGAGTGAGATAAATCGGTCTACTTTTTCTTGAACAGAGGACTATTCCCCTTGCCACGTGAAAGTGTGTAGGCGAGGAGATCGAGAACCTCTTCTTCATTTAACTGATCAAGAAGTCCGGCTGGCATGAGGGACTGGTTTGCAGCAAACATTTCTTCAATATCGTCCCTCTGTATTACAGCAAACTTGGTGGCATCTTCAGGATCGGTGACAACAGTCACGTCATTTTCACTCTCACTAATAAGACGGCCTGTATAAACCTTGCCCTGCACTGTCTGAATCACATGTGCCTGATATTGATCACTCACGGCCTTGCTTGGAAGAACAATGGCTTCAACAAGATCCTTCATTTTGAAACGGCCGGCCGCCTGTGTGAGGTCAGGTCCAGTGGCACCGCCGTCACCATTAAAACGATGACAGACAATACACCGGGCCGCCTCAAATGTGCGTTTTCCATGCGCAAAATTACGTCGTTGCTTCATGCCTGTGGCCGTTGATGCAAGAACAGTATCAACAGTCCACTTTTGGCCCGGACCTTCAGGTTTTGGGAGTGGCGGTGCGATATACGGTTTGCGTACCCCAAGCGTCTCAAGAGCGAGCTTTTCGTTCTCGGTAAATCCTTTGAGACTTTCTGCTTCGATATTGGCAAGGAACTTTCTATAGCTATTGCCACCTGTCCATGTTTGTGCCCGATTCAGCCACGTAAAATAGGCTTTGCGATCTGCAACTGTCCAGAGTTCTTTTTCATTGACTGTTCGCAAAATGTAGGCGTAATGAATCTGTAGAAGATTCGTTCGGTTTTTGAGTACTCCCGTCACTGCACGACCATATCCAGCATTTCGCTTTGCAATACGCTCAAGGTCAGCCTCATTGAGCGCGAGGTTTGTTTCGCCCGAGGTCTGCGTTGATAAAAGCTCAGTCAATTTTGAAACAATCCCGGGTGCTCGAACAGCAACAAGCAAACTCGATAGCGCTCTATTGAGTTCTCGAGAGTCATCTTTCACTTCTGCAAATTGAATATTTTTTGTAAAAGCAGAATCTGTTTGAGACCATGTATTCTGTGACCGTGTAACTACTGCGTGTTTCCACTGGCGATCATCTGATGCCGCTTCTTCGATTCGGCCTGAAGTCCATTCCCAGGAATCATCGGAGTCGATCACAGTTTCACGACCGTCATCATGTCGTATTCGAAGGCTCACCTTCATCGCAGCTGGACCACCAATATTTTTTAGTGCAATCCGTATCGTATTTGATCCTTCGTTGAACGATTTCTTTACGGGTTCACTTACTGGGTACATCCAGTCCTTACACGACGTTATTTTTTCTCCATTAAGAAAAATATCACCACCATTGTCAGTGGATGCGACAAGATGTGCAGAGGCAATCGGTTCAGTGAGAGAAAATATTTTTTGAAAGGTTAGTTCTTCACCGACTGAAGATTGTGCCTGCTCGTTCGACCAGATCCACCGTGCGTTTGAGGGTTGGTGTAAACGTGATTTGTTCGCTGTCATTTCCGCTGGAAAAAGCGGCATGAATTTTTTTGCTAGCTGTTGTTTGACGTTTTCTGTTGGTTGGCCGAGACGTATAAGCGTTAGCTCATACGCTCTCACAAGATCAAGCAGCGTGTCTTTGTTCAGGCGCTTTATATCAACGGCATTGAGGGTAGCAAGAACAGCGGGCTGTGCTGACTGTTCTGCCTGTCGTGCGACCGCGATTGCTCCGTTGATACGAGCTACTGAGTCGGACGATGCAAGAGCTTTTGTCTGCCATGTATCAATTGGTTGATGCTCAAGTGCAATGCGGGCTGCATACCGTATAAAGCGGTCAGCGTGGCTAAGGTGCTTTAGCGCGAATGCAACAGCACTCGTTGGATTTTTCTGCGTGACATGAAAAGCTTCAAGCTGTCGTCGCAGCTGTCGTTCAGCAGTGCCGATTGCATTTTTTGCATCGACTGGATGAGTTGGTTCTTTTCCTATATACGTGACACGGTACAGTTCACTCTGTCCACCACGACCACCAACGGCAAAGTAGATCGCACCATCCGTACCGATTGTCATGTCCGTAAGTGGAAGTGCGTTCCGCCCAACAAATTCTTCTTTCTCTGCTGTATAGGTTGATCCAGATGGCGTTAGGTGAATTGCGTACATGGTCCCAAAAGTCCAGTCGCAGATATAAAAAGCTTTCTGATACTTTGCAGGAATCTTTGCACCGTATCCAAATGCAGCACCAACTGGTGAACCGGGACCAATATCGACCATTGCCGGGAGGCTATCGGGATAGGCGGCTGGCCACTTGGCTGTTCCACTGCGCCATCCAAGTTCACTCCCACTTGTTGCGTGGTTGACTCGTGTTGGTCGGTACCACGGCATACCGAAGTCCCATTCCATATCGGCGTCGTAGGCAAAAATTTCTCCATCCGCGTTAAATCCGAAGTCATACGGGTTGCGGTAACCCGCACTCCAGAGTTCCCATGTCTTTCCATCGGGGTCCGTGCTCACGATATAACCACCGGGTGCGAGTCTGCCCGTTGCATGACCATTCCCATCCCACATGCGTGGAATGATCTGATCTTCATCCCAGTTGGCTGGCAATCGGCTTGATCCGTCAGCAGCCACTGATACACGACGTTGGTTGGTTCGAATACCGGCCATTGTCTGGGGCTCAGTTACATCAGTTACAGCAAATGGCAGTTTTGTATGGTTGCCGCAGATGATGAATAGTTTTTTTCCATCCGGTGAGAGCAGGATGTTATGGGCACCATGTTCACCACCTGCTGCTATGTCATGCAACTTTTCAACATGATCGGGCAGGCTGTCACTGTCGGAGTCAGTAAGGCGGAACAAACCGTGAAAACCACCACCATTGCAGACGGCGTAGAGACTATCAAATGCCCAAAGCAGACCTTGGGCACCAGAAAGTGCAGCTGGTACTTTTTCGACAACAGTTTTAGTTGATCCATCAAGTGTGGCAGGAGTAATCCGAACAATCCCTTTGTCCTGTTGGTCACATGCGTAGAGTCGGCCTTGTGGATCACTTGTGAGTGAAACCCACGAGCCGAGTGCATCTCGGGGAACGTCGAAAAGTTTTTCAACCTGATATCCATCAAGCACATGGAATGCGTCTTGCTTACCATCATCTGGTTGTCCTGCTGTGACAGCCGGCATGACCTCACGGTTCTGCTTCCATGTCTGATCAGCTGCGTGAGCATCGTGACTACGTAAGCAAAGACAAAAACAGAAGAAGGCAGGAAAGTATCTTTGGAAACTTCGTGACGTCATAACGATTTCCTACAATGACAAATGGTTTGATGTTTTGTGTACGTGCTGTTCTATAGATTCAGACCAAAGGTGGAATATCCATATATCAACCACACTCACATCTTTAATAATAGGCAATACGAATCTTCACTCCCAAAAAATAAGCAATCATGATGCGCTAAAAATACCGGAAGATGACTCAAAAGTACCTGAAACGGATATTCTCAGAACGGAATGAAAGAATCGCATCATGTGAATGCATGAGTGCATGTATTCAGACCCACTATCAGAAGAAATTCCTGATTCCATATGTGGAGAAAACGTTTGAAAGGTTTTCAGTTTTTAATTTCTCAGAATAGCAACACGCAACGGGGGGTAACTTACTGTTGATTGTTGCAGAGTTGATTTCCCTGCACCGTCTGGATCCAGACTTTTTTGAACGCCATTTGCTGTTCCAAGTACACCTTGCACATTGAACAGTGCATCGTCATCAATGGCAGCACTGAATACCTGTGTCTGACCGTTTCCATATGCCTGGAAAACGGCATCGCGACTCGAAGTCGCTCCGTTATATGTTTCAACCTGTGCATTTCCATCAATACCGCTGGACACAAGAATCCTGTCGGCAGAACCAGTTATGCTCGAAGGGAGACGAGCCACTGATACACCCCGGCTGTATCCGGCACTCATAACATTGAAGGAATTAAATAGTGTTGGTGATGCAGTGGTACCGTTATATCCTTTGACCTGTGCTTGAATGCCAAAGCCACTGCCCACAAAAAGTTCTGTAATGCCATCAGGTGTTTGTGATGTTACCGTGCTTCCATTCACGGTGCCGACGTCAGCCGTATCAATTGTGACACCACCAAAGTAGTTCGTTCCAAAAGGTCGTAGCTGACGCACTGGAGTTGTGTTGACAGGACTAGCGGAGCCAGGTGTCACTTCAAAGACACTGACAAGCCCACCAAAATTTTGAGCGGCCACAATCTCAACAGCACCAACAGCTGTGATTGAACCCTCTGATATTTCGACACCACCGGTGTAGCTGGGTCCAAAAGGAAAAAAGCTATAGTCTGTATTTTCTACTGCAGTACCGTTCTTGATTTCCCAGACTTTGACTTCACCGGGTCGCCCTGGCCCGGGAGCAGTGATGATGTCAGGTTCACCGTCACCTGTAACGTCCGCACCATAGACCCGCGCGCCACCTCTGAAGTCTGGTTCATAGGCAAAGAATGGTGTGATTCTGTCGGCCCCTGTATCGGGATCAATGACGCGGACGAACGGCCCCGTTACACAACCAATATCGGTTCCGACAATGACACCACGTGGAGGGACGACCACGGTGATCGTGGCAGTATTATTCGATAGATCAGGGTCCCATGTGCCGGATCCAACTGTCGCCGTATTAGTAATAGCACCGCCACTGTTGCCAATGGTCACCAAAGCCGTGATCGTCAGAGTCTGGCGATCACCCGTGTTCATTGGTCCAATCGTCCAGACTCCGGTTCCAGACACGTACGCGCCACCACTTGTGTCTGATTGGTACTGCACTCCTGCCTGCAGGAGGTCATTGACAACGACATTCGACGCAGTGTCTGGTCCACGGTTTGAAACCTCAATCGTGTAGTTGAACGTACTCCCTATTTGTGGCTTGAGATTGCTAGCTGTCTTTGTGATCACCAGATCAGCCTGAAGAGGATTCACTGTAGCCGTGCCAGAATTATTCCCAGGATTTGGATCAACGGTGGTTGATGCAGCCGTTGCGGTGTTAATAGATTGCGATACAAGTCCAGAGCCTGAGGCCGGCTCTAGCACTTTTGCGGTGATGGTGAGTGTTCTTGTATTCGGAGGTGAAGAAGGATCCGCAAGCGTTCCAACGGTCCATATACCAGTTGTCTCATCATAATCTGCTGGTGGAACTGCAGAGACAAACGAAAGACCTGTTGGCAAGGGATCAGCAACCGTCACATTTTGTGCAGTTGTTGGACCGAGATTCTCCACAGTAATCGTAAACGTCACATTATCATTTACTTCTGGCCGCGGCGTATCAACTGTTTTGGTGACAACAAGATCTGCCTGTTGAGGGTCAGTTGGTGTACGGGCCTGGTTGTTGTCGAGGTTTGGATCCCAGACGTCACTGTGATTAATCGTGACCACGTTGTAGGCAACACTCGCTGAGGTGGCTTCAGCAAGAATCGTAAGGACTTCAAAATCAGCGGGTGCAATGGTTGGCACAGACCAGATACCACCGGTTGCTGTCTGATTAAAACGCGTAGTTGTGTGTGTGTCGGTTGGCGTTACTGAAATAACAGAAATGTTATTTGGAAAGAGTTCTGTGATTTCAACATTTGTTGCAGTATCAACGCCATTATTTTTCAGCGTGACGGTGTAGATGAACGTATCACCAACATTTGGCTGGACGTTTGTGGTGATTTTTTCGACCTGTAAGTCAGCATATTTCGGTGTTTCGGTGACTTCACTCCGATTATTCAGTGGGTATCGGTCATGTTCATCGACGTTCGTTACTTCAGCAACGTTTGTCTGTGCGGGTGGAATCGTAAACGCCGTTGTGCGGGCAGGAGCAAGGACACGTGCATCAATGGTGAGTGTCTGAGTGTTCAAAAAACCGACATCAATCGTGCCTACAGTCCAGATGCCTGTTCCACTGTCATAGCTTCCTTGTGTTTCAGTTGAAGAAAGAAACGCAAGGCCGGCTGCTGGCAGCTGATCAGTAATCTCAACATTGTTTGCAACATCAGGACCATAGTTTGTAACGTCAATGGTAAAGGTAATGATGTCACCGACATTCGGCGCTGCATCATTCACAGACTTCTTTACCAGGAGATCAGCTTCACGGGTCACAACCGTGGCAGACCCTTTGTTATTTGTCAGGTCTGGATCAAATTGATCAGGAGGATTGCTTGTGCTGATTTCAGCCTCATTGGTGAAACTTCCTGAAGCTGCAACTGTAGCAGTGATCTGCAGTGCTTTTGTGTTGGAAGTTCCAACGTCGACTGTCCCAACATTCCAGACGCCTGTGCCCGGGTCATAGTCTGTTGATGATGCCGAGACAAAGGAAAGTCCTGCTGGTAATACGTCATCGATGGTAACGTTTGTTGCCTGATTGGCACCAAGGTTTTCAACCGTGATACCAAAGAAAACATTATCTCCAACGTTTGGAGCAGGATCATTTACATTTTTTATGACGCGAAGATCTGCATACTGTGGTGTTTCTGTTGCTGTATCGAAATCATTCGTTGGGTCGGGATCGTATTGAGTGACTGCAGTGATGGTCGCTGTATTGGTCTGCGGCAGAGGGTTCCCTGTTACTGGCACGAGCACTTCTGCTTGCACCACAAGGGTGGCAGGAGAACCAATATAGACTGTCCCGATGTCCCAAATGCCTGTGCCTGTGTCAAATGTGCCGGCACTGGTAACTGGTGTGCCAACAATTGAAAGCTCGGTGAGCGTTGGCAAGGTGTCTGTCAGTTCAACGTTTTCAGCATTATCTTTTCCGCTATTTGTGACGGTGACGGTGTAGGTAATGACGTCACCAATATTCGGCGTTGTATTCGACACCTGCTTGTCGACTTCAAGATCGGCATATTGCGGTGTTTCGCTAACACTATCGGTATTGTTTGTAAGATCTGGATCGTACTCATTGCCCGCTATGCTCGCGGAATTGGCAAGCGTCTGTGGAATACCCGCGGGGCTTGGTTCATCAACCCTCACATCATAAGTGAAAAAAGGAAGTGCTCCAGCGATTGTAGAACCTGTACTCATAGGACCAATATTCCAGGTCAGCGTCCTTGTGCTTGCGTCGTAGGTCGCAAGCCCATCAGTTGGATTTTGTCCAATCCCTGATGTCGGACCGCCATACGTAAGACCAACTGGAATAACGTCTGTCACCACAACATTTGTTGCATTGGCTGGACCATAGTTGGCAGCCCCAATAACAAATTGAATTGTGTCACCAACATTTGGTGTTGCGTCTGTGACACCCTTGGCGATTGCGAGATCACTCTGCAGGGGAGTCACGAATGCGCTATCTGTGTTATTTCCAGGATTTGGATCTGGTGTTGGTGGAGGACCTATTGAGTCTGCGTCGGCCGTGTTCGTGAAGCTGCTACCTGGTCCTGTGGATGTAGATGGTGCGAGCACTGTGGCAACAATGTCAAGAGTCTCAGTCTCACCGTCAAGCATGTCACCGATTGTCCATAAGCCTGTGCCGAAATCGTACGTGCCTTTGGTTGGCGTCGGTGTGCCGACGATCTGAAAGCCGAGAGGCGGTAGGTTGTCAGTGGCTTGAACATTTTTGGCCGTGTCAGGCCCATTATTTTTTACAGTGATTGTAAATGTTACATCGTCACCAACTTGCGGCGTCGGATTGTCGACCACTTTCTGCACACTGACATCGGCATCTTGTGGATTTATCGGTGTTCGTGACGAATTGTTACCGAGATCAGGATCCCAGGTATCTGTTTTGGTGATCTCGATCTCGTTATATGAAAGCCCGCCGGCGTTTGCGATGACTTTAAACTCGAGTGTGAATACATCACCGGGATCAATCGACGGAACGTTCCAAGTTCCGCCTGAAACTACAGGGCCATTGGGTATGAAGGTTGTTCCCGGAGTTGCCGTTTCAGAGCCTGGTAGGTAGGTCACGGGGCTGGGCAATGTATCAGTCAGTTCAACGTTCGTCGCTGTGTCTTTCCCGTTGTTGGTAAGCGTAATGGTATACGTGACGGTGTCACCATCATTTGGTGTTGGATTACTCGTTTGTTTGATGACCTCAAGATCTGCATATTTTGGTGTCTCTGTTGCAGTTGCCTTGTTGTTACCTGGTGTGGGATCGGGTTCAACAACAGCCGTAATCTCTGCTGTATTTGTCTGTGGTGATGGAATGGTTCCAGCTGCGGGTGTAAGAACTGTAGCTGGCAGATCAAGTGTCACACTCGCATTTGGTTGCAGTGTTCCAATCGTCCAAATTCCTGTGCCCGGGTCATACGATCCTTGTGATGGTGCGATGCCAGCAGTATCAAGTGATAACCCGGATGTTGGGAAAGTGTCGGTCAGTTCAATACCTGTTGCCACGTTTGGTCCAGCATTCGTCACCGTCACTGTAAATGTGATGGTGTCACCAACATTGGGTGTGGGGTCACTGACAGTCTTTGAAACTCGCAAGTCAGCCGTGTTTACTGTGAACGTGGCAGAATCGTTTGTCTTATAGTTGTTGAGTTGGCCAAGTGTGGTTGAATTAGATCCGGTTCGCTCATAGTTAAAAGGAGTGTTACTTGGATTTGGAGTGATTGGGCCAGGGTCACCAGGGAGACTGGTCCATTCAATTGTATTGGTATTGGTAATGCTTTGATTGGCAGTAAAAGGACCTTGTAATATCCCATCGATCGTGAGTGTGATCGTACGACCGGATGAATTCTTTTCGACATCAAAAGCCGTCACTGTCGTCAGTGTATTTCCTGTTATTTGAAAGTTATTTGTTGTAACAACTCCTGCTGTGTCAGCTACTGATGTGAGAGTCGGTGATGCAATTGTCGATGGGATAAGATCACGGAGCGTGGTATCAAACGCATCCGTGGCGCTGGAACCATCTTGCTGGATTTCAATGGTATAGGTAACAGGATCACCAGGATTTCCACCCAAGCCGCCGACAACAACTGATTTTGTAGTTGTCAGTTTTGGTTCAATGATGTGGAC
>JABHNP010000421.1 GCA_018694455.1 Planctomycetaceae bacterium
GGCCAGGTCCTTCGAGAAATCCTCACCCTTGACGATGAAACCAACCAATACGTTTCGTACATGCAGGCAGAGTCAATAAAAATGGAATTTGACGCACCGTTTCAAGTAAATCTGGATGGCGAGCCGGTCTCTTCAAAAACTTTTGCATTCAGCGTCATCCCCAACGCAATTCGATTCATACTCCCAGCATCTGCACCGCTTGCATCATAAATCCAATCGCTTGTTATGCGGCTCACGATCGACCACGAGCAACCTTCACTCAGGGCGTTTCTCGCGACGGCCTGCATTACCACAATGACTCTGAAGCCGCTCCGTTGAACGTGCATGCATAAATTTTTTCATGAACTACACGAAAAGATATCCACGACGAGCAGAAGCAGGCGGTATTCTATAGATCTTCTTTCAAATCATATTGGCACAACCAAAGGAATTTCCGTCATGAAAGAACTATCGACCTCAACGCATCTGCTGCTCGTGCTCTTACTCATATATTCCTTTCAAGCGATCGCAGCAGAAGCTCCGCCGAAAGCAAACGAGTACTCCGCATTTACCAAGGCCGACGCGAACAATGATGGCAGACTTGGGCCTGAAGAAGTCAAGAACGAAACGCTGTTTCAACGAATGGATGCAAACTCCAATGGATTTGTCTCCCGCAAAGAGGCACAGTCGTTTATGCAAAAGCGACGAGCTCGCGAAAATGCAGGAGTTGCCAAAGAGGTATCCGGCACACCAGTCTTTCCAGCGCGCACTGAGAATGAGGCTGCAAAACGAAAACTTCTTTCAACTATCCCAGCAATCAACACCAGCGAAAACCGCCCACCGAATATCGTGTTGCTGTTCGCGGACGACCTTGGGTATGGAGACACGTCGCTGTATGGGTCCCAAAAGATCCCTACGCCAAATATAGATTCTCTTGGTAAACAAGGCGTTCGTTTTTCGAATGCCTATGTCACTGCCGCATCGTGCAGCCCGTCCCGTGCCGGGCTCATGTCAGGCCAATACCAGCAGCGATTTGGGTTTGAGTTCAATACAGCCGGCGGTGCAATCACCCATCGCCTGCACCGCGGCCTTGATCCATCAGTCGTCACGATGGCTGACGTTTTAAAGCATGCCGGCTACGTGACAGGAATGTTTGGCAAGTGGCATTTAGGAACACAGCCTCAGTTTCACCCACAGGCCCGTGGATTCGATGAGTTTTACGGGTTTCTTGCAGGCGCGCATTCGTTTTTTCCTGCCCGAACATCGGAACCGCTGCATAGCACAATCATGCGAGACACATCGCCTCTGATTGAACCCGAGTATCTGACTGATGCAATTGCCAGAGAGACCGTTACGTTCATCGACGCGAATCACAAGAAACCATTTTTTGCATACGTCCCGTTCAACGCAGTCCATACACCAATCGAAGCTACAAAAAAATATCAGGACCGGTTCCCAAACGAATCCAACCAAACCAAACGTGACTATTACGCTATGACCAGCGCATTAGATGATGCGGTAGGCTCGATTGTTGCTGCGATCGACAAACACGGACTCACAGACAACACGCTTGTGATTTTCGTCAATGACAATGGTGGGCCGACCTACACCGGAGTGCAAAGCAATGGGCCGCTCAAGTTAGGCAAACTCTTTCTTTTTGAAGGGGGCATTCGAGTACCGATGGTTTTTAAATTACCGGGCACATTTGAACCAAACACTGAGTACGATCAACCAACCAGTACGCTGGATCTATTTCCCACAATGTGCGGCGTGGCGGGAATCGAACTGCCGGCTGAAATCAAACTGGACGGCGTAGACCTTACGCCCTTCATAAAAGGAACGATATCCGGCTCACCACACGACACCCTTTTTTGGAGTAACGGTCCTAATAGTGCCGTTCGCCATGGCGACTGGAAACTCATCAAATCGTACGACAGCACCTGGCTGTTCAATCTGGCTAGTGATATTGGAGAATCAAAGAACCTTGCGAAATCAGAACCTGAAATTGTTGAACAACTGGAAGCGCTTTATCACAAGTGGCGATCTCACATGGTAGAACCGGCATGGCCAAGCAAACCGAACCGTCGCAAGGTAGAGGTTGATGGTTTGCAGTATGAGATGAATATTTAACGCAACCACAGCGGGGCACTTCTTATTGATCCTGATTCACCAAAGATCCCCATTCCCCGAGCGAACAAAGTCTCTGCCCTGCTTTCAAACCATGCGAAACAAGCAGAAATAAATACACACAGAAATAAGCCCCACCCTCTCTGAAACGCATGAGAAGGGGGTCGTTACAGAAGACTTCGATCAGAGACAGTGACAATATAACTCAGGATTTCGACGAATATTCTCATTGACTGATGGTCTGAATAATCGATAAAATTAAAACTATTGGGTGCAGAGATAATTCATTTTTTTTATTGAGGTATTTCTGGTTAAGGGGCAACTTTTTTTGTTGTTCTACGATTCAATATTTAAATGATTCAATATTTTAATTTTTAGAAGACACGTACTTTCTTCATTCTTCATTTCCTGGAGGTTCATCATGTTGATTTCTCAATACAAGAAGACGGGG
Source organism: Planctomycetaceae bacterium (assembly GCA_018694455.1). Taxonomy (GTDB): domain Bacteria; phylum Planctomycetota; class Planctomycetia; order Pirellulales; family UBA1268; genus UBA1268. Next base: position 2,558 of record JABHNP010000421.1, read on the forward strand.
CGAAGCGGTTTTACGCTCATCGAACTACTCGTCGTGATAGCAATTATTGGAGTTCTCGTCGGCCTTCTGTTGCCTGCTGTTCAGCAAGCTCGAGAAGCCGCTCGTCGATCGGCGTGCACCAACAAACTAAAGCAGATGGGACTCGCTTGCCTCAACTATGAAAGCACCACGAAGAGGCTGCCTGCTGCAACAAGGTCACAAGAAATGTTTGCAATTCATGGAAACGGTAATTCTTCTGACCGTTGGAGCTTTATCGTTCATATCCTTCCTTTCATAGAACAGTTACCACTTCACCAGAATTTGATTCAAAAAATTACGACGGATACCAACATGAAGCCGTGGCGCGGTGGCAACAGTCAAAGAATAAATGGGCAGGACACGATCGACACAGAACTCACCGAGTTGCTGTGCCCCTCAGACCCCTTTGGCTCGCGTACAAGTGGAAATACTACTCGCGGTCGAACCAACTACAGAATCAATCGAGGGGACATACGACTGGAACGATGGCACGCTCAGGTAAGAGGGCCAGGGGGTCCAGGGATTCAAAGTTGGAATAATAAGAATGAGATGAAGGGTGTCGAACTAAAAGACATCACGGATGGCACATCCAACACGATCATGTTGGGTGAGGCTCGAATCTGTGATTTTACCGGAGATTCAAGAGCAGGTGGCTATGGCATCACCGCTTCTATGAACGGCGGCCTAACCGGGCCTGCAGAGTGTGACGCGATCATCGGTGCCGACTACAAATATACAAGCAGCACCACCGCGATCAATCAGCGCCCCGGAGTCAGATGGGGTGACTCGGAAGAAGGGTTTACGCTATTTTTCACGCATGCGGCTCCTAACTCTGCCCGCTGCGGCACTGGTAATGAGAATTGGGCATGCCTTCCAGCGAGTAGTTATCATCCGAGTGGTGCAGTGATGACTATGGTTGATGGATCAGTCAGGTTTATCAACGACAACATCGATGCTGGCGACCCATCACATAAGCAGACGGGTGGCCTTAGCTACAAAGGTGCTAGCCAGCGAGGTGTGTTAGGTGCGCTCGGTTCGATGAGCGGTGGTGAAGTGGCTTCCGCACCGTAATGAGTACTAAATATCCAACGTCCTGTGCGGCATCTTTACTCAGCGAAGATGCCACGCAGGACAGCGGATGCATCATCTATCTACTCAGCCGATTTCATTCTCTTGATCTCTTCACCATTGCTACTGGTTTACTCATAAGGACTACAATGCGACATCTTTCTTGGTATCACACATACTTCTGCCTGACACTCGTTTCTGCACTCACCCTCTTTTCTGTCGGATGCGGCCAGTCCGGCCCGGCGGTTGAATACGTGAAAGGTGTTGTGACACTCGATGGCACTCCTCTTGAGGGTGCCACCGTTTTCTTTTCACCCAAAGGCTCTGGTGGAATAGGTGCAGCAGGAATGACACAACCTGATGGCTCATTCACCCTGAATGCAAAAGGCGCAAAACCTGGTGCGGGAACAGCTGCTGGCGACTACAGTGTGACCGTCACTAAAGTTGAAATGCCGGAGTTCCCCAACATCACTGAAGATGACCCCAGGTACGGCACACCTGAGCATGACCGACTCAACCAAGAGGCTGGCAGGGCAAAGCCCAAAGCAATTGTCCCAGAAAAATACAACAGCGCTGAGACAAGTCCATTCACCGCAAAAGTTGAATCCGGAAGCAATACATTTACATTCGATATTTCTTCAAAAGACGATTAGCTGTTTTTTGTAGAGGACTGCCATCAGGAGCAGTGACAATATAAATCACAATCTTGACGGGTTATCTCATTGACCGACGGTCAAAACAATCGATAGTATTGAGTTGGTAAAGAATTGAGGCAGTGACGCTGCAGCACCATGAACATGCCATCTTTTTATCGAAGTATGAGACACTCAACGGGACCGTTCGATGAGAATTATTATCGGCACCGTGTTTGCGATTACCGCAATCACAGCACCTGCAGCATCTCCCCAAAACCCGCCTCCAAACTTTGTGCTCGTGTACGTTGATGACCTCGGATGGGCAGAGACGTCAGTTGATATGATCAAAGGCCGCGAGGACACGCGGAGCGACTACTTCCAAACGCCACATATCGCACGAATAGCTCAGGAAGGCATGGTGCTTTCGTCGTGCTACTCACCGTCAACCTTGTGCGCACCCTCACGAAACAGCCTTCTGCATGGAATGACACCCAGCCGGCTTCGCTATACCGTATTGTCTTCGATTGAGGCGAAGAAACAGTACATGGGCAAAATAACGATTCCACAGGCACTAAAGAAAGCGAACCCCAATTATCAAACTGCACATTTTGGCAAGTGGCATAACGAAAGTATCAAGCCCACAGAAGCGGGTTACGATGTGACCGATGGGCCAAATGGGAATGGGCCGGGTGACTTTGCTGATGATGGGAAGACTCCGCTCGGCGACGAAGACCCCAAGCGAATATTCTCGCTGACTGATAAAAGCATTCAGTTCATGGAGCAACAAGTTGCCAAAAAGCAGCCGTTCTATCTACAGCTTTCACACTATGCCATGCATATCTGGCATGACTCTCTACAAGAGACTCGAGAGAAGTACAAGAAACTGCCACACGGAAGCACGTACCAGAAAAAAGATGACACCCCTGAGGAATCAGTTTCTATCTCCATGTACAACCATGGTTGGATCATCAACTACGCTGCAATGCTCGATGATATGGATCGTGCGACGGGAACTTTGCTTGACGCAATCGACGAACTTGGCATTGCCGAGAATACGTTTGTCATCTTCACGTCTGACAACGGTGGTGGTTTCCGCGGCAATGCACCACTGCGAGGTGGAAAAGGAAGCCTCTACGAAGGTGGGACCCGTATGCCCAGCATGGTTCGTGGGCCGGGGATCAGCCCGGGAACCTATTGCGATATACCAATCGTGCAGTGGGATTTTCTGCAAACGTTTTATGATTTGGCAGGTGGGACACAACCACTACCCTCGGAATTGGACGGGGGGAGCCTTCGCGATGTTTTCATGCGAGGCAATAAAGGAAAGGTCACGCGTAACACCGCGCCACTCGTCTTTCACTTCCCTTGGCACACAGGCGATCCTGAGTCTGCGGTTCGCATGGGCGACTACAAGTTAATAAAAAATCTCGATACGTTGGATGTTGAGTTGTACGATGTCTCAAGCGATATATCTGAACGGCATGATGTGTCATCAAGCATGCCGGAATTGGTGAAGAAACTCGACCATCAACGTTCCAGCTATTTGGACTCAGTGGACGCTGAGACCGTAACCCTCATTCGTCGTAATTACGTAGAACTGCTCGAGGACAGTTGGATCGCCAATGGCCGAAAGCGATTTGGAAAATTGAAAGCAGATCTTCATGCCGACCCCACTAATAAACAAAAAGCGTTTCAGGTAGACGTCTCTAAAAACCATGTGGAGTTTCAGGATCGACAACTGTCTCGATCTCGTAGGCTTATTGAAATGCATGAATTACGTGGTACCGCTGATCACAATTAGTGTTCGAAATCTAGAATCGAAACAGCTTGCCTTTACGACTCAAAGCAGAAACGAACCACCGATGAAAAACTTGGCATATCTTATCGCATTTGTGTTTTTTGCATGCGGCGCACACTACCTCCCTGCAGAGGCCCCAAATTTTATCCTGATTTATGCAGATGATTTGGGGTACGCCGACACATCCGTCCAGATGATGGAAGACGACCCAACAACAAAGCACAGTTTCATCAGAACGCCAGGGCTCGATCGTCTTGCAACACTCGGTACACGCTACTCGACTGCCTATGCACCGACCCCAACCTGCACGGCATCACGATTGAGTATTCAATTTGGAAAAACACCAGCCCGGCTGCAGTGCCGTAATGTTTTTGATGTGCTTACTGCAGTCCAGAGGCCCAATGGATATGACGACGAAGTGACTCTTGCAGAGATGCTCAAAGCATCAGGCAAAAACTATACGACAGCAATGTTCGGAAAAGGCTGCAGCACCATGGGCCGATTCGATGAAGCAGGCTATGACGTCACCGATGAAGTACCTGGAGAACCCGGAGGCAACGGCAACGGGCATGGATCCTACTGGGATGTGAAAAAGAAAACACCGTTTCCAAAGAATAATCCGAAGCGGATGCATTCACTGAGCAAGGACTCTGTTGATTTTGTCAATCAATACGCAGGCAAACAACCGTTCTTTCTGATGGTTTCTCATTACGCAGTTCATATTCCTCACATGGCAACTCGCGAAGCTTTTCTCCGAAACAAACAACGCTGGATAGCCGAGGGCAGGGATGTTGACAAAATTGACGATGAAAACTCAAGTGTCTACCGTGACATTGTCTATGCGGCAATGACCGAGGAACTGGACATGAATGTCGGGGCGTTGATCGACGCACTCGAAGAAAAAGGAGCGCTTGCAAACACCTACATTATTTTTACTTCGGACAATGGAGGAGGGCATTCAGAGCGACGAAAAGTCGAGGGGCAGAACCGGCGGTTTAATGGACCTCTGCAAGAAGGCAAGCGTTCCATGTTTGAAGGTGGAATTCGGGTTCCTACAGTCATTGCCGGCCCACAGATACAAGCCGGGGCTCAATGCGATGTGCCCATTGTGCAATGGGATTTTTTACCGACCTTTCACGACCTAAGTGGTAGCGAAACAGATCTACCTAGTGAAGTGGATGGTGGCAGTCTGCGTGATGTGTTTGTGCGTGGAAACGCGGGAGTCGTCAAGCGTCTGGCTCCAGGCATTATCCATCATTACACGTGCCATTATCATCCGCCGATCAGTTCCATCATCATTGGTGACTATAAGTTGATGAGACATCTCAATACCGGCGAAACAAGACTCTTCAATATCAAAACAGATTATTCCGAGCAGGAAAATCTTGCAGCTTCTATGCCGGAGAGGGTTACGTCAATGGACGCGATCCGTGCCGATTATGTCAAAGATGTTGATGGCGGCACAACCGCCCAAGTACGTGATGCGCTCTATGACCTCATGGACACCTTTGGAAAACAAGCAGAAAAGTCCTACAGGAAACAAATCACGTTGCTCCGGGAGCAAAACCCTGCCGATCTCGACATGCAACAATCACAACTACTGGAACAACTGAACGCGAGACTATTCAAGAATGAACTGAATAAGGAAAAATGTCGACGCCAAGCTACAAACACTTCATGGCGTGAAAGTGCTCCAAACGAAGGGGTCGAAGAGCACGTGAGATCACATTGGGTTGAGCATGCGGGTGATTGACACCACAAGGAACCGAGTCCTACTCGGTATATTAAAATACAAACGGAGACAGCAGATGAGAATAATGATCAGTATCATGTTCGCGATCACCGCGATCACGGCACATGCAGTTGAGGCACCAAACTTTGTCATTATCTATGCAGATGATCTCGGGTACACGCAGACAAGCGTCCCGATGATGAACGATCGTCCTGAATTGGCTCATGCACTTCATCAGACTCCAAGTCTTGAAAAACTGGCATTGAGAGGTATGCGATTTTCTAATGCGTATTGTCCTTCCCCAGTCTGCACGCCATCACGCGCGAGCATCCAGTTTGGCAAAACGACGGCACGTGTTGGCTGTATATCAATCCATGACGTTGTCATGAACAAAAAACAGATTGATATGACC
>JABHNP010000199.1 GCA_018694455.1 Planctomycetaceae bacterium
CAATGCCATCAACCCGAAAGCTGCCCAGCTGCATGCCGCCGCCAATGTCGATTAGCGTGACGTAGCAGAACGCTGCACCTCAAATGAAGAGAGTATCGGAACAGCCAACGAGTTGGTTTTCGCCGTGAACCGCGTGGCCAGCTCGGTTTCATCGAGACCGCTGTTGCATCAACCAGCCCAGTCTAGGTGGCTCATCAATTGGCGTGGGACGTGAACGCCCGACGCATATGACGCAGACGAATTGGTCTGTGCCAAAAGACACCAAGGGCTCGAAGCTCGCCTTTATATGACTCGGCGATTCGCCACCTATCTGCACTCGGTTGCATCGACTTCGGCGCCGAAGCAATTTCGCCGAGTCGCGTCGGTGAATCCCACCTCTGCGTGTTCGCGATGACTGCTTTGGCAGCAGTTCAGCCCCTTCCAATCTGGTGAATACCATCAATGGGCCGGTTTCTGTGTCCCCAGGATCGGGGAAAACAATGCTAGCAAAACGTATTTCAACAATACTCCCACCCCTCCGGACAGAAGAAAGCATTGAGACTTCTCAAATTTACAGTGCCCTCGGCCTTCTTCCATCAGGACAGCCACTTCTGGTGACGCGTCCATTTCGGGCACCTCATCACACCATTAGTGAAGCTGGACTCATCGGCGGCCGATCCATACCAATGCCAGGTGAGATCAGCCTTGCCCACAACGGCGTTTTATTTCTTGACGAGTTGCCAGAATTTAATCGGCGTACACTAGAAGTGCTGCGACAGCCACTCGAAGACGGAACCGTAACCATAAGTCGTGCCCGTTCAACCACGTGCTTTCCATCAGCATTCATGCTTATCGCCGCGATGAACCCTTGTCCCTGTGGATACCGCGGAGATCCAAACCGTGACTGCCAATGCACAGTCCCACAGGTCGAGCGATATATGAGCAAAATTTCTGGCCCACTTCTTGACCGGATAGATATCCACCTTGAGGCTTCTGCAGTTCCATTTGGAGAACTTTCTGGAAGACAGGCCGGAACACCAAGTGCTGTCATGCGGCAACAGGTACGGGCTGCACGTGAAATCCAACATCACAGATTTAGAAAGGAAATCTCGACAGGAAATATGTGCAACGCTAGGATGACAAGTAGAGAAATCCGCCACTATTGTCAGATTGACAGTAGTTCCATGGAGCTTCTTCGTTCGGCTGTCTCAAATCTTGGCCTCTCTGCTCGTGCCCACGACAAAGTTCTTCGTGTTGCCCGCACAATTGCAGACCTTGATACAAAAGAAACAATTGAGACTCAGCATCTCAGTGAGGCAATTCAGTATCGTCTGCTCGACCGTAAGCTTTGGACCTAACAGAAGAATCAAGACCTGACGTTTATACTCATCTCGACAGACCGCAGCCAACCGTGGCATATTGCAAAAGATTCCTTCTTCATTTGCTTCGTATGCTGAAAGTTGACTTGCATAGCCTTCATGACCGCTTCGCCCCCAGCACGTTCTTTTTTGCCCGTGACCGCCGCTATTAAAATGCGAGTGGTCACTATTACAGTACTCGCAACACTCGGCCTTCTCTCGTTCCCCACTGATATTGCGGTTGTTTTATGGATTCAAAGCAGTTCTCCGCCAAAGGAGCTACTGCGTTACCTCAACTTCGCTGAGGTGTTTGGGCATGGCATCGGTGTTGCCATGATCATGCTTGGGGCGTTCTGCCTCGACCGTTCGATTCAGTTCCCGTCTATCACATGGCCTGCAATCTACTGGCCAACGTATCAGCCAACTACGGCAAAGCGGTACGGCGCTCGCATGCTCGGTGGACTTTTGGCTGGACCACTCACAGTCCTTTTTTTAAAACAGTTGATTGACAGAGCTCGCCCGCGATCCACGAACTTCGATCTTGTAACATCGGTGCTTGATACGTTTGGAACTGCTGCTCTCGTCGCCGGCCCTCGAGGCAGTAGTGATCTCCACAGCTTTCCTTCAGGACACTCTGCAACTGCAGCTGCGCTCGCCACTGTTTTAATTTGGAAATATCCACAAGGTCGTCTTTTCTTTTTTATTCTTGCAGGCAGTGCATGCGTTCAGAGAATTTTCAGTATGTCGCATTATCCGAGCGACGCGTTCCTTGGAGCAGCCTGTGGTGTTCTTGGTGCCACCATTGTTCTTGGGCGAGACATCCCAAATAACTTGAAATAAAAGCTTTTCATCGTTTTCAACTAGCCTTAGGGTCAAAACCTTGCCTTAAGAGCTCTCCAAATTGATTCGACCACCTCTCAGACATACCGATCTGCTACCATGCTTAATAACGTGATCAATGATCTTGTCTGAAACCTTTCTGTAAAAACACATTCGATGCCAGCAGCAAAACGTGCCAAAAAAGCAACCCGTGCCAAAAAGTCAACCAAGGCTGTTACACCGCCTGCGACAAAGAGCATTCTTCTTGTTGACGACGACGCAGAGATTATTGAATCAATGCGGACTATACTTGAAGCGAAAGGTTACGTGGTTTTAGTCGCACGTGATGGCAGCCAAGGAGTCGCAGTTGCAGAGCGCGAAAATCCTGATCTTGTAGTTCTCGATATGATGATGCCCAAGCGAAGTGGATTTCTTGTTCTTGAAAAGCTGCGTCGGGAATATGATCATCCTATTCGCATCATTATGGTGACGGCGAACGAAGGAAATCGCCATCGTGCCTATGCGGAAATGCTTGGGGTTGATGACTATATTCGAAAGCCATTTGCAATGGACCGTCTACTTGAAAGCGTTCAAAAGCTCCTGTCGTAAATAACGACAGAACAAGCTTTATGACTCAAAATCTGATGGCCCAGCTTATCTATTTTCACATTCTTCCCTGAGATGTGTGAATTTAGACTTTTGAAAAAACTTCTGTTTGCCACCCGGTGCTGGCGGGTTAGAACGATAGAAGTCAAGGTTCTACTTTTTAACACGTAGGTCCAGACAAACTGCAGCGTACGTTTTATTTTCCATAATTCAAAACTCGTTCTCTCATGCATCCTTTTATCAATAATTTAAGCCCACATACCGGACATGAATCAGGAAGTGTGACGCATGATGACGATGCCAAGGAGCGAGTACGAGAGGCAATTGACATCGTCGACCTCGCGGGCAGTTATATCTCGCTTCGTAGAAGTGGAAAGAATTTCGTTGGCCTCTGCCCTTGGCATGAAGATGCTCGACCTAGTCTCCAGATTAGCCCCGAACGGCAAACGTTTCGGTGCTGGGTATGCAATGTGGGTGGCGATGCTTTCAGTTTTTTGATGCGAATGGATCGTCTGGACTTCCGCGAAGCACTCGAACAACTTGCAGATCGTGCCGGAATCGAACTGTCTCGAGGGCGGGGACCAGGCAGCGATGTAAAGCGTTCGCTGTATGAGGTGTGTAGCTGGGCTGCAGATCGATTTGTTGACTGTTTTCAAAACACGTCTCTTGCTAAATCAGCACGTGAGTATCTTCAGGAACGTGGACTGACACATGAAACTCTCTCGGCAAGTGCCGTTGGCTTCGCACCGAACGAATGGGACTGGCTTCTTGGCCAGGCACAGGCGTCAGGCATTTCCACAAGTCACCTTGAACAAGCGGGGCTCGTTGTAACACGACAGGATCGGTCCGGGCATTATGATCGGTTTCGAGGCCGTATCATGTTCCCAATTTATGACCCACAGGGCCGTTGCGTCGCTTTTGGTGGGCGAGTTCTTCCAAACGCTCCGCCTGACGCTGCAAAATATATCAACTCTCCGGAAACACCGGTGTTCTCAAAACAATCTATGTTGTATGGCCTCGATACGTCACGGGAAGCAATCAGCAAATCTAGACGAGCCTTGGTTGTAGAAGGCTATACGGACTGTCTCGCCGCCAGACAGGCTGGCATTCATGACGTTGTAGCTGTGCTCGGTACAGCTCTTGGGCAAAAGCATGCTCGTCTTTTACGGCGGTATGCTGATCGGATTGTTGTCGTGCTTGACGGTGACGACGCTGGCCGTCGCCGTGCCGATGAAGTGCTTGAAGTCTTGCTGGCAGAGCCTGTTGATATACGAATCGCGAGACTCCCTGCTGGCGTCGATCCATGCGACCAGTGCCTCACGGCAGGCCCTGAGGCCTTTGAGGCTATTGTCGAAGAGGCTGTTGACCCACTTGATTACAGAATGCGGGAAACCTTCGAAAGATTGCCCCAAGACGCCTCTGATGAAGTCGCTCTCAACGCTGTAGAAAGTGTTCTAAAAATACTTTCTGCGGTATCTCCGAGATCACCACTTCCACCATCACAGCGACAACTGAGGCAGGACCAGATTCTAGGAAAGCTTTCTCGCCGGTTTGGACTCTCCCGGGATGCTCTTCAGACACGACTCAAAGAGCTTTCAAGATCTCGACGGGTTGAAGACGCCACCTCCCTTAATGAGGGCCACTACATTGACGCAGCAGAACTTGTCCCCTGGGACCGAGAGGTCCTGTCCGCAATAGTGGCGGCACCCGAGGAAATTTCGCCCCTGCTTGACCGTATTACCGAGGAAGAACTCGCCGCAGAGCCTGCAAAAATGATTCTCCGAGCCACCAAGAGCCTGATTGCTGCCGAAAAAACGCCGAATCTCAACGCATTACTGCTCGAATTGCAGGCCCCAGAGCTCCAGGGACTGCTCGTACAACTCGATGAGTCAATTTGTGAGCAGACTCACCTTGATCAAAATGGCCGCTTGCATCACCTTAGTGAGGCAGTGGACAGACGTCAGGCTGACAAAACCGCCTGGCAGACCGTTCGAACATTAAAAACCTCGCCGCTCCAACCGGACGACGAGGCAGCGATGATAGAGCAACTCGTCTCTGCGAGGCGAGCTGCTCAGGGTATGACCGATCCCAAGGAGGGGTGAGGGTGCCCATCTCGTCACTATACTCAAATCGTTTCTTTTGGCGTGCTGCCACTGACGATTTGGGGGGCTGTGTACGAGTGACTTGTAGAGTGCGTATCACCTAGTGATACGTCGGTGAAGGAGAACCAGTAGATGACAATAAATAATGCTTCGTCCGCAAATCGGCAGGACTCTAAAACGCCTCCCGAAGGTGTATCGCAATCAGAGCAGCCAGAGATCGGTGGTCTCGAAAACGCTGATCTAAATGGCTTAATTGCCGAAGGCCGCCGGACTGGGTACCTGACCTTTGATCAGGTCAACGAGTACCTCCCTGACGAGGCTATGGATCCTGAAAAAATTGATGCCTTACTTGTCGCACTCGATGGAAAAGGTATTGAACTTGTTGAAGAACTACCGGAACACCTTGAGCCCACTGCAACTGCACAGGCAACACCCACAACGCAACCAACAAAACCCGGCCGCGCGCGACGCGATGAGGCAATCACCACCCCCCCATCGAATGCAGCGAATGATCCTATTCGTATGTATCTCGCACAGATGGCAGAAATTCCTCTTCTTACACGAGAAGAAGAGATATCACTTGCAAAACGGATTGAAGTAACGCGGAAACGCTTTCGCCGCGCTATTCTTGGCTGTGGTTTCGCCATGCAATCAACAGTCGAAACACTTCGACGAGTGCACGAGGGAAAATTACCATTCGATCGAACAATTAAAGTGTCGCTGACCGAAAGACTTACTAAAGAGCAGATTCTTGCTCGCATGCCATACAACCTTCCAACACTTGACCGCCTGATGGAGCAGAATAACGCTGACTTCAAACTGCTCATCAGCACACGAACGGAACGTGCTGCAGCACGACAGGCACGGCGAAGATTTCGTCGGACCCGTGGCAAGACACTCACGCTTGTCGAAGAACTCAGCCTCAGAACTCGTCGTGTTCAACCAATGATGAAACTTTTGAAAGGCATGTCAGCAAGAATGGATAAATTACAGGAGGACTTGCAACAGATGAAATCTGGTGTCCTTTCTTGTGATGACCGCGCAGACATGCGTAAAGAATTACGTGATCTCATGATTTCGACACAGGAAAGCCCCAAATCTCTACGCAACAGAGTTTCGTCTCTCGACAAACTGAAAGCAGAATACGAAGCCGCAAAGCGGAATCTTTCCGCGGCAAACCTCCGCCTCGTTGTTTCAATTGCAAAAAAATACCGGAACAGAGGGCTTTCCTTCCTCGATCTTATTCAAGAAGGAAATACTGGCCTGATGCGGGCTGTCGACAAATATGAATATCGTCGGGGCTTCAAGTTTTCGACGTACGCGACGTGGTGGATTCGTCAGGCAATCACAAGAGCAATTGCTGATCAGGCGCGAACGATCCGCATTCCAGTTCATATGATTGATCTCCTCACAAAGCTTCGTGCAACTGCCAAGCGACTCCTGCACGAACTTGGACGAGAACCAACTCCCGAAGAAATTGCTGACTCAGCCGAAGTTCCACTCGATGACGCTCGGCGAGTCCTCGACATGGGCCGAACACCCATGAGCCTTGATCGACCAATCGGAGAAAGTGAAGATGCAAGCTTCAGCGAACTTGTTGAAGACTTTGGATCATCCAGCCCAACTGAGTCAACAACGCATGGCCTTCTTCGAGACAAGCTTGATTCACTCTTGAAGACTCTTACGTATAGAGAACGAGAAATCATTCGCCTTCGATATGGCCTTACTGACGGATACACGTACACCCTTGAAGAGGTTGGACGAATTTTCCGAGTGACACGCGAACGAGTCCGACAAATTGAGGCAAAGGCAGTAAAGAAACTCCAACACCCAGTGCGGGCAAAACAATTGGAGAATTTTCTAGGAACTACAGTGGACTAACACACACCCGGGCCGTGGCCATAACCCACGGCCCGGAGTGATTCTCTTCCTGCTGTATCAACTACCGTTTTTGGTGGCACCAGTCATGTGGTATCTTAATGAGACCTTTGGAGGCCCATAATGGCTGTTGCTACTACTGCTACCGTAATTCGTACACTTCATCGCATCCAGCGACAACTAACTGACTTGCGAAGTCAGTTAGCCGCAGGGCCGAAGCAGATTTCTATTCAGTCAAAACGATTGCAAAATATTGAGGCGGAACGAACTGCTCTGGCAGAAACACTAAAAAAAGCACGGAAGCATGCTGATGAAAAACAGCTGTTACTCCGATCCTCTGAAGCGAAAATTAGTGACCTTGAAGCAAAAAGGAATACTGCAAAGGCAAATCGTGAGTACCAATTGCTCGGCGAACAAATTGATGCCGATAAGATGGCAATCAAAGTGCTCGAAGACGAAATCCTTGAATCTCTTGAACGTG
>JABHNP010000287.1 GCA_018694455.1 Planctomycetaceae bacterium
AAAAGGTTAGAAGAAGCTAAAAAAGCTTTTGATAAGGCAATAGAGATAACTCCTGATACTGCCGCACCTCGACTTCAACGGGCTCGCGTACTCGCCATGCTCGGTGAACAACCGGGTGCCATTGCTGACCTTAATAAAGCAGTCGAAATGTCGGCCCAAAAGGCTGTGCCTCTTGTGCTCAGGGCTCGCATTCAGCAACAGGCTGGCAATCTTGAAGCTGCTGCTGCTGACTTAGCCAAAGTACTTAAAGATCAGCCTCAAAATCCAGCAGCTTTAGAACTTCGCGGACTTATATCTGCGGATGCTGGTGACTATCCATCAGCTATTCGTGACTTTACAAGTATTGCCACCCAAGATCCTCCTGATCCTCTTGTCATGGGTCAATTAGGGATGCTGCACCTTGCGGCGAAGCAACCTCGAGCCGCCATAAAATGGTTTGGGAAGTCACTCAAGCTGGATAAAACACTTTTTTTAAGTTTGAGGGGCCGGAGTGATGCTCTGATTTCGATCGGTGAACACAAAAAAGCTGCTAAAGACCTCCGGTCAGCCTTAAAACTTCAACCAGCAGACTCCGGAGTACTCAACAACCTGGCATGGCTTTTCGCTACGTCCCCTGAAAACAGCCTACGGAACGGAGAAAAAGCAATTACACTCGCAACCAAAGCTTGTGAAGAAACAGAATGGAAAGCTGCGCACATAATCAGCACATTAGCAGCCGGATACGCTGAAAATGGTGATTTTGAAAAAGCGTGCGAGTACAGCCACAAAGCACTCAATACAGATGGTGGAAATGGTGACATCGACGAACAACTCCAAAAAGAGTTGAGCAGCTATGAAGAAAAAAAACCTTGGCGAGAAAAACAAAGCATGCAAGAAGCTGAACTTCAAATGAAGGAGACATCAGATGCTCCTCCAGAAAAGAAAATCCAAGAAAAAAAAGGCCGTGAAAGCAAGGTTCGCGGAACTGGTCAACAGAAACCGCGAAGACCCTTTGATTAAGTACTTTCTTGTTGATTACGAAATCGGTCAACAAACACTGCATAGTCCGCAACAGTATCAATACCCTGAACTGTTTGATTAACCCTGACTGCAGCAATTGGGATGCCCGCCTCAATAAGCCGTAATTGCTCAAGACTTTCGAGTTCAGCAAGGGATGAATCTGGCAGGCTATCCCACTTTTCAAGAACAGATCTTCTGTATGCGTACACGCCAACATGCTGCCAAAACAAAGGTGGGTTGCTGTCAAGCAGGCTATCGTGCCAGTCTCTGGCTGATGGCACCGGTGCTCGACTAAACGTAATTGCTCGCCAAACTTCTGGCTGTGAGCACAACCCTTGCTGAAGAATGTCGCTGCGCCATGGAGTTAATTCTGCTTTCACAACAGACGGATCATGAAGTGCCGATCTTTCACGAAGCGGCGTAACAAGCGTAACCACATTTGCATCAGGAATTTGCTCGAGACATTCTATTGCAGAATCAATTGCTGATGGCATCAACTCAGGTTCATCACCTTGCAGATTGACAACAATATCAGCATGAGGAAGGTGTGGTAGTGCCTCAACTATTCTCGCTGAGCCACTCGTTGCATCAGGAGATGTCATGAAAGCCTTCCCACCAAACCTCTCTACTTCTTGCTGAATCTTATCGCTATCCGTAATCACAAAGAGATCAGTAGCCTTTGATGCTTTTGACGCATTTCTCCACGTGTGCTCAATAAGAGTACAGCCCGTATCGCGTAAAAGCATTTTGTTCGGGAGTCGATGGCTGGCCAACCGTGCTGGGATGGTGATGATCGCGGACAACTTCATTTTGCTTCTGCCCTGAGATAAATTGGTACTACTTGTAGGCGAGCTACCTGACATGGCGTCTTCACCAAAATACGCAGATTACTATGTACGACTTTCGTCGGTAGACATACGCTGATTTTTAAAAATTGAAAAGACGTATTTCTTTTCAAGACATCTGCACCGTATGGTCGCGATGTATTCATATACTTGAAGGAGTCGTTTATGTGCGGAATTGTTGGTTATATTGGTTTCCGTAGAGCCAGTGAACGTATCCTCGAGGGCTTACAACGACTCGAATATCGGGGTTATGATTCTTCCGGAGTTTCTGTAATAGACCACGAGGGAAACCTCTCTGTCCAAAAAGCTGCAGGCAGACTTGCCAACTTAGAATCGCTTGTAGCAGACGATCTTCCAGATAGTTCTATCGGAATTGGCCATACACGATGGGCAACTCACGGACCACCAACCGACAGAAACGCGCACCCTCATCTTGGAGGTGGATGCGCAAACGGACAAGGTCACTCTGTGGCAATCGTTCACAACGGTGTCGTTGAAAATTATCACAGTATTAAAGCAAGGCTCGAAGTCGAGGGTTATGTATTTCAATCCGAAACCGATTCAGAAGTCATTGCGCATCTCATCGATAGCAGCCTCAAGCAAATTCTTTCAAAGGGGCCGCGACTGACTGACGATGCTACGGACTCCCCATGTGTCATGGCTGTACGTGAGGCCATCAGTCAACTGCGGGGCACCTATGGACTTTTAGTACTATTTCAAGACCAGCCCGATTTGTTAGTCGCTGCGAGGTTTGGTAGCCCACTTGTCATTGGCGTTGGTAACGACGAATTTTTCATCGCAAGTGACGCAAGCCCATTGGCAGGTCATACCGACCGGATTGTCTACCTTGCTGATCATGAGGTTGCCGTCATAAAACGGCAGCAACTTCGAGTTATTCACCGTGACGCTGGGAGAGTTGAGCCTACTGTACAACCATTTTCACTCGAAGCCAACGACGTGGGCATGGGTGACTATGCTCACTTTATGCTCAAAGAAATCCATGAACAATCGGAGACTGTTGCGGCAGCGATGAGAGGCCGAATTGATCGAGACAACGCAACGTCAGTGTTTGGCGGCCTCAATCTCACTCCTTCTCAACTACAGAACATTAACCGAATCGTGCTCACTGGCTGTGGTACGAGTTGGCATGCGGCACTTGTTGGTGAATACCTGATTGAGGAGTTTGCACAGCTTCCTGTTGAGGTTGAATATGCGAGTGAACTTCGATACCGAAACCCACCGCTTGATAAAGGAACATTACTCTTCGCAATAACGCAATCTGGTGAAACCGCAGATACGCTGGCTGCACTGCGAGAGATGAAACGAAAGGGACACTCAACGCTTGCAATTTGCAATGCAATAGGAAGTACGATTGCGACGGAGGCGGATGGTGGTATTTATTTGCATGCCGGACCCGAAATCGGCGTCGCAAGTACAAAAGCCTTTACGAGCCAATGTGTTGTTCTCGCGATGCTCGCACTTTACTTCGGCCGCTTGCGGCACATGAGTTTTGAACAGGGCATAGCCTTCATCGATGCGATTGAACAACTTCCGTCACTGATCAGCAAGGTATTAAAAACTGAATCGACCGTTCGTGGTATCGCGGAACGATACCGAAATGCCACCCCAGTGCTTCCAGCACGCTATATGTTAGATCTGGTGTCTGTCCCGTTCGTGCA
>JABHNP010000189.1 GCA_018694455.1 Planctomycetaceae bacterium
TCTCTACCAGAAGGCAACGGGCCAATCCATTACCGGTGGGCTCTTGAAACCGAGGCTCCTGCAAGATGTTCAGCGGGATGATCAGCCACATTGGTTTGCCCAAGAATGGTTCATTCCAATCGCAGTTGAGACGGCTGTTGATGGAGACTCAATTGAAGAATTTTGTATGGAAATTTCACGGCTCGTGCACGAACTGCCCGGAACACTTGCTGCAAGCGTGACGCGTCCCGATGGAATGGCGACACATGACGCATCTCGAGTTGAACTTTTGATAGAGCATCTGCGATACGGGGTTGTTGCTGTCAATGCATGGTCTGCGCTAGCGTATGCTGTAGCAAATATCCCCTGGGGTGGTTTTCCAGGTGGCACTATCGAGGACCCGCAGAGCGGTATTGGGCACGTTCACAACCCGCAGTTTTTGCCATTAGCGCATAATTCAATTCTTCGAGCGCCATTACGAGTCTGGCCGACGCCGCCGTGGTTCCCTTGGCATCGTAAAGGGGAGCAGCTCGCTCGGGGTGTCACAGGCATGTATGCGGCTATTGCGGAGGGAAAGGGAGGTCTCTGGAACCTTGTTGGAATGTTGCCGGACGTGTTTCGAAGTTGAACATGATAATTTGTGGCTGCCTTGTTAAGTGCTCGATGCAGTCCGAGGCTTTATTGTGGTTGTGTGTGTTTATTTTGGTGCCTGACGTTTCCGTGGTTTTGCACCTACTTTCTCTCTTGGCGTTGCAGGGCCCTCACTGAATTTTTCTGGTTGGCCAGTGAGTTCGTAGAGGAATCGGCTAGGCTTGCAGGGTTTTGCTTTGCCCCATTTCATGCGTGTGAGTGCAAGGGAAAGAACAAGACGTTGTCGAGCACGAGTAACTCCAACGTAGCAAAGACGCCGTTCTTCATCGATTGCAGAGAGGCCGTCATTTGTTGCTCTGATATGAGGTAAAAGGTTTTCCTCTAAACCAACCATCCACACACAGTCAAACTCAAGGCCTTTTGCGGCATGAAGTGTCATGAGTTTCAGAGCATTGCCTTTTGGCTTGTCTTCCTCAAACCGTTCTGCTTCTGTCACCTCCAGAATGAGGTCGTCGAGATATCGCTGGACAGTCGTTGCAGGCTCGGCACCCCCATGCTCTTTTTCGTATCTCGCTAACCCGTTAACAATCTCCTCTACTGACTGCCAGCGTGCCTCCTGCTCTTTTTCATCCTCGAATTCTTTTTCGAGGTACTGCCGATACTGTGCCTGGTTTAAAGCTCGTTGGAGTGCATCGGCCGCCGTCAGTCCACGCGTGGTGTTTGCTGGACCAAGTGAGATAAGTTGTTCAAGTTTCTCTACACCTGTGGATGCCGCTGGCGACAACTGTTCAGATTGTTTCAGTTCAAGCAGTGTGAGCCAGAGAGTTTCCCCTGCCTCGGAAGCTTTCCTGCGGGCTTTTTCAAGAGTGTTATACGAAAGACCACGGGGTGGCACATTTGCGATTCGTGCAAGTGCAAGGTCGTCGCTCTGGTCAACGAGGAGGCGAAGAAATGAAAGCACATCCTTGACCTCGCGTCGGTCGAAAAAAGATCGGCTTCCAATAAGTTCGTAAGGAATGTTTCGGTGGCGTAGTTCAGTTTCAAAGACACGAGTCTGCTCACCAGTCCGAACAAGAACAGCCATTTCGTTTGGAGGTGCGAATCGCTCCATGAGTAAGGCCTGCACGTCGGCCGTGACACGGCGTGCTTCATCAACTTCATCTTGGGCCTGGACAATGCTTGGCTTCAGCCCTGAAGGAACTTTGGAAACAAGTGTTTTGCCGTGCCGACGTGAATTGCATTCAATGAGTTGGTTAGCAGCCTCAATGATTTCAGGAGTTGATCGATAGTTCTCCTCGAGTCGAACAACTGTGGCGCCTGGCCAGCGAGTTGGGAAATCAAGAATATGGGAGATCTGTGCGCCCCTCCATGCATAAATCGATTGGTCATCGTCACCGACAACACAGAGGCTTCTATGGTCACGGGCAAGAGCTGAAAGAATACGTTCCTGAATACCACTGGTGTCTTGGTACTCATCAACAAGGATGTGATCGAAGCGACTTGCTTCTTGTTGTCGAATGGCATCATGTTGTTCGAAAAGCAGGTCCACAAGGAGAAGTAAGTCATCAAAGTCGACGGCACCAACACCTTGCATGAGTCGTTGATAACGCTGATACCCTGCTGCCGCAAGATCCCAGGAATCATCAGCATCAACAGAGAGGGTATCAAAAACCTCATTTGGTCGAATGCCGCGGCTTTTCCATCTGCTGATGCGGTCGAGAAGATCAGCTGGTCGCAGGGTTGCTTCAGCTACTTTTAACTCTTTGAGTACTCTCCGAGCAGTTGTTTCTTGTTCCCCACGATTTACAATTACGAAACGTTGCGGATAGCCAGCCCGTTCAGCGTGCCGACGAAGAATACGAACGCAGAGTGAATGAATGGTGGATATTTCAGGCTTTCTGGGTTGAAAATCCTTCTCTTTGCCTTTCGGCGGTTTGCGCTTTGGGTCA
>JABHNP010000249.1 GCA_018694455.1 Planctomycetaceae bacterium
ACTTCATCGTTTGCCCCTCGAGAAACCAATCTATGAACTCGAGGATAAAATTGCCGACCTCGAGACAGCACCGCTCGGCGAGCAGTCTCAAGATGAGGTTCAACAACTTCGCCGGGAATGTGCCGATCTCCAAAAACAAATTTTTGGCAATCTCGATCCATGGCAGACTGTTGAAGTTGCTCGACATCCGAACAGACCAAAAACAAGTGATTACTTGAGCCTTGTTTTTGATGAATTTGTTGAACTTCACGGTGACAAGGCTTTTGGTGACGACCCAGCCATGCTCACTGGGTTTGCGAAGATTGATCGCCATAAAGTTCTGGTTATTGGTCACCAAAAAGGAAAAACTCTCACAGAGAAGCAGGCATGCCATTTTGGGTGCGCTCACCCCGAAGGATACCGAAAAGCAATGGGGAAAATGCGATTGGCAGCGAAATACGGCCTGCCCGTGATCTGTCTCATTGATACACCAGGTGCTTACCCCGGGGTTGGTGCTGAAGAGCGAGGACAGGCCCAAGTGATTGCGGAGAGCATGTTTTTAATGGCTTCGCTGAAAGTACCGATTATCTGTGTTGTAATTGGTGAAGGAGGGTCCGGGGGAGCATTAGGAATCGGAGTTGGGGATCGTGTTGCAATCCTAGAGCATGCCTACTACAGCGTCATCAGCCCAGAGGGCTGTGCTGGCATTCTCTGGAAAAGTGCCGAATTCAAGGCTGATGCAGCTCGGGCTTTGAGAATGAGAGCATGGGATCTCAAGGAATTCGGTGTCATTGATAAAGTTATTGATGAACCTCGAGGAGGCGCCCATCGTGACCCGCGATTAATGGCAGCCCGACTCAAAACATTTCTTGAACGGACACTCAGAGATTTGGTGAAACAGCCGATTGAGGAACTCGTCGAAAGTCGTTACGCAAAGTTCCGCCAGATGGGCAATTTTCTGGAAGACTAACAAACAGATGCCCGAAATGCCGAACGCCTGAAGAGCACCTCGCCACGACACAAAGCAGGGCAGAAGGAACTCAAAAGAGAGTATTTCCTGCCTGTGTCTACCCCTTCTCCAACGTCCGATAATGTCTGTTATGTCCGGTTTATGCCCTATTTTAAAGGGTTTTCTAATGACATTCCCCCTCGCACCCTTTTCATCTGGCCGAACTGGTACAGGGTCGAACTGGCTCAAGGTCGAACTGGCAGTGGAGTCTGCGATCCTACAGGAAACCTCTGCGGTACATTTCCCTGCCATTGATTTTGTGGAGGCAGGACTGACGCTGGCGACGGCACGCCATGACCACCAAATGCAGAATTCTGATTGAGATAGCGACCAGCAGCATCTACAGCATTTTCTGTCGAACTTTCTGAAGTCATCCATGCAGCAGCAGCTTTTACAGGAGATGGAGAATCCGCCCCCTTCCCACCAGACTCATCGCTCGCTTCGATACCCGCCCAGGCAGCAACTGACGTAACGCCCTCAAGCACACTCTGCCACGAAGTACCTTCATTCTGGCCCGACTGAGAAGCGACTACACTTTGTGGAGAATTGACATCACCTGAATCGAACTGCTGCTGAAACTGTTGTAAGAACGGATCGACCGTCTCGTGGATGTCTGCTGGCAGAAACTGGTCCGCCTTACCTATCAACTTCGCAACAATCTGGCCGCTTTGACTCCCTGTTATTTCACTGCGGTATGCCGGCATCATCGTAACTGCGAAAAACGTCACAACAACACAAATGAGAGCTCCTTTTGCAAGACCAAATAACAAGCCTAATTGGTGGTCGAATGACGAGAGGTGAACTGCGTCAATTAATGAGGATACAAAGCGAAATGTGACCCAAACAACCAATGATGTTCCAACATAAAGAGCAAGCATTGCCAGCAGCCTGTTCCACGGTGGTGGCTGACCTGTGAGTGAAGCAAGCTCTCCACTGAAACGCAGTGAAACATAGGAACTCAAGCAGATTCCCGCGATCCACGCTATCTGCCAAACAATTCCTTTGAAATAGCCGAGAACTCCCGCCGTTGCCAGCAGCCCAAGCATCACCATGTCATAGCTATCAATCGCCACGCACATTCTCCTTACATTGCCTTATCATTCATCCACATACGCCAAGCGAGGGAACCAGCCGGACTGTAGGAGTTATGGCATTAAGCAAGAAGTCCAGTTTCCAGAAGAAATACGACCAAACAGAGCCAACCAGGGCTTCGCAGCTTGCCCACACCGCCTCTCCGCCCCCTCCGGTCAGCTCTTTCTCCTGAACAATCCTTCATTAACGATCAGGCAGAATAAAACGCTCCGGCAGTGTAGGGGGTGCAAAAAAAAAGGCTCTCTGCATCAAAGGGCAAAGAAGCCGAAGTTCCTACTACAGCGGTGTTGTTTGAGGGCGCGAGGTGCGCCTGGTGATTGAGGGAACAATTTCCAACAACGGCGTAGGGTTGCTGTAATTTGCAGCAATTCTTTTACAGAGCAACGCCTCTCGAGAAGGGATTCGCAGCGTGCCGGGATTCCGTGAGCACATTACCGGTTCAACGATCGTTGGGATCGGTTATGGGACAGCCGCTTGGTATGTCGGTGAGATTCCTCCACTGACATGCCTTCTCGGTGCTGGCCTGTGTTCTGTTGCAGGTATGCTTCCTGACCTTGATAGCGGACCAGGTATCCCTCTGAAAGAAAGCGTTGCGTTCGCCGCGGCTGTTGTGCCTGTCATGCTGTTGCCGCGCCTCCAACAGATCAGCATGCCTTCAGAGGCACTTATCCTCGTTTGCGCGGCAATTTATCTTACGATTCGATTTGGAGTTACTTTTCTCCTCAAAAAATTTGCTGTCCACAGGGGGATGTTCCACAGCGTACCGTCAGCGGCCATCGCCGGCCTGAGTGCTTTTCTAATTTTTTCATCAGAAGAACCAATGCGTCGATATTTTGTAGCTAGCGCTGTCGTCCTTGGTTTTTTGACGCACTTGATTCTTGATGAAATTTGGTCTGTAAAACTAGGCATGTTCGGGCCCAAAATAAAAAAGTCATTCGGAACAGCTGTAAAGTTCATGGGCAACGAGGCATGGGCCAATATTGTGACATACCTCCTTGTCATTATTCTTGGAGCATTG
>JABHNP010000365.1 GCA_018694455.1 Planctomycetaceae bacterium
AGAATGCGTGTGTGATACAGCTCATTCGTGCAGCTGTTTTTGTTTCAGCCCCCGTTTTCCGAGCGCATGCGTACGCACGAGGTCAGGCGGGTGACGGTGAAACTTTACTGCCACCAGAAACGTGTGGCTGGTAAATAATTCATGCAGTAGCGAAGTCACTTTAGTAGTGAAGTCACTTCAGCAGTGAAGTCACTCTAGAGGCAAATTTAGTTCAGAAGCGAAGTCGAGAGATCGCCACGGCAAGCGTCGCCCACCCAACGAGTAGCAGGACGCCACCAATCGGGACAATAGCCCCGAGAATACGGATGCCGGTAATTGCCAAGACGCCAAGGCATCCACTGAATATCAGCACACCAACCACAAAACACCCAGCAGCAACTGTAAGAAGTGTTGTCAGGCCAGCATTCTCTGAGCCGTTTGCAAGGCTACAGATTGCAACCAGTACAACCGCGTGAAACAGACAGTAACGAACGGCAGTTTCCCAGTTCGCGGCATACCCATTCGCCTCAAGAAGGTCTTTCAGACCGTGTGCACCAAAAGACCCAGCAGCGACACCAATAAATCCAAGAAGAGCACCGGAAACACAAAACAATTTAAGCATAGGGAAAACTGCCACAAGAAAAGGTGAAACAGGAGACAACCACTACGGCCGCTCGACACCAAGCAGTTTATCCTCTTCCTCTTCCTGAATGATAATTCGTGGAGTGACCATTAACATCAGGCTTTGCGTGGTACGGGCAATACCAACGTTTTTAAAGAGACGATTCACATATGGAATTTTTGAAAGCACTGGAACACCGTATTCATTTCGGCCCTCTCGCATACGCTTAATGCCACCCATCAACACCGTGCCACCGTCAGGCACGCTGACCGTGGTTGTGACTGTTGTAAAGCGGAATTCAGGCTGCTGAATGGTCGTGCCGTTGGAACTAAAGGCCGTCTCAGAGCTGCCCTGTGTCTGGAATGACAGGCCAGGCTGGAACGGAAGCATTCCGCCAGTATCAGCTTGGGTGCCTTGTTTTTCGTCACTACTCTTTGCACTTGTCGAACGCTCACCCTCAAACTGGAACTCATCAACCTGACCGATTTCAGAGAAGAAAGGTACAAGTGTAAGGCGTACAAAGCGACGATCACTGGAAACAACGGCTTGTACGTTCACGCTTGTTCCTTCCGAGAGTACGGTGATAACCGGCTGTTGAGCCGCAGCAAAGTCACCAACAACTGGAACCACACTCGTTACAAATGGTCGCTGTGTCGTATCAGAAACATACGCATTCTGGCCGTTAAAAAGTGTTACCTTCGGTGCCTGCATGATATTGCCACGGGTGTTGCCCTGCGCAGCCTGAATCAGAAAGTACGCTTCGATGTCTGAAAGAATTGCAAACCCAAAGTTTGCCGCAGATGAAGTTACGTCCGGAAGACCTGGGAAGGACGGATACGTACCAGGCCCAAAACTGTTTTGTCGAAAAGGAAGTGAGAAAAAGCTGGATCCGCTCTGTTGGGTGCCTTGCTGCCCACCTTGTTGACCGCCTTGTTGACCACCTTGTTGACCACCCGTCTGACCACCCTGAGATCCACTGAAAGTAGAAACACCAGGCTGCCCGAATGCATCAAGCCCAATAAGCTGACTCGGCCCACCAGGTGCTGCCGTAAGGCCTCGTGAAAAAGGACTTGCTGATCCACTTGCTGTAGGCACAGCAGTCATGTTGAGCGGCTGGTTGACACCCGTTTGAATATTGAAGTCAAAGTCTACGCCAATACGCTCGGCAAAGGCATCATCGAGTGTGATAAATCGCACTTCGATTGTGACCTGTAAGTCTTGAAGTCGACGAAGTTGATCAAGAAGATCAGCGATCTCTTCATGAACTTCTTGCGTCTGACTCACAACGAGACTGAGATTTGTTTGAAACGGCATCACAGCACCAGGTCCACCAACCGTGTTCCAGGTTGTGGGAGCCACCGTTTGAGTAATCAATTCAATGAGCGATTGAAAATCAGCCTGACCACCACCTGTACCAGCAAGTGAAGGTGCTGCTGATGATCCACCACCAACAGACCCACCTTGAAGTTGGCCAAGAACATTCGGATTTGAACTGCCTGTGCTTGTGGTTGGTGAAGTTCCCATTCCATTTGTAATGCCAGCTGGAGTCGGGCCAACTTCTACCTTTGCTTGTGTTGGTGCCATTCTCGAATAACCAGCCTCGAGAGCACCAGTGATCCCAAGGTTGTCTGATGAGAAATTCGGGATCGGAATGACCAAGTCGGCAACCGGATATGACACGCTGTAGACCTCACCCTGAACAAGCTGTGGACTTGTAATTTTTAAGACTTCGTCACGAATGACGTAATCGAGGTGAAGTGGCTCCAGTAAAAGTTTGAGCGCGCTTTTCAGTGAGATTGTCTGATCGAGTGCGATTGTGACCGGTGTATCAGTGCCAACAGATTCACTTTCGAGACCAATGAGGTCGACGTGGATCGGTACCTTGGCCTGCTTGGCTAGATCGTCAAGAACCTCTGCGAGCGGTTGGTTGCGATACTTCGCCTCTACCTGATTGGAAAGATTTGATTTGATTTTCATTTCAGCAGGAGACATCTGCGAACGGCCTTCTGCTGCGAGGCGAGCTCTGCTTTTGGTGAGGTCTTCCCAGTCATGTGTTTCTGGAAACTCGATTGGACCAACAAAGGGCATGCTCGATGCTTCAACATCTTCAATGACATCGAGAAGAGCGTCTCCTTTACTGCCAGCGAGCATTTTTTGTGTGTCGAGTCGTCGAATCACTCGGCTTTGGCTCAGCAGTTGGCGTGCAACAACACTATCAGGTGATAGTTGGGCAGCCTTTTTGGCTATGACTTCGGCTTCAGCAAATCGTTGCTCGTCAATGAGTGTGTTATATTCTTCAACGAGTGTTGCGAGCCGTTGATCAACTTCGATCTTACGACCACGATCTTTATCAATCTTCAGCTCCACCATGGCGTTCTGGCGGTCAAGCTCAAGCTCATTTCGCCGCTTCCCCGAAATCTCTTCGATCTCTGAGCGTGTTCGTTGTACGCGTCTTCCAAGCAGTTTTCGCGTTGCGTCTGGCAAAGCAGTTTCTGCAGCAACAGTCTCGGCAGTTTTGTCAAGAAGTTCAATTGCTTCGAGAGGATTTTTCTCGGCTAATCGTTTTGCCTCGAGCTGTTGTGCTGCAACCTGTGCTGAAAGTTTTGCAGCGATGACATCAATCGGTAGAGACTCAGGAGATGCGGCCTGCCCATCAGCACTTTCTGCCTGTGCATTACTGCCTTCTGGCTGTGCATCAGCTGCAACGATTGGCGTGCCCATCAAAGCAAATGCCATGATGAATGCTGCAGCAGAGTTTTGTTTCGGCATTATCAGAGTGAAAGTAAACTTTCCCTCGGAACCGCGTGCCAAGGCCATGCCATGAATCCTGTGAAGTCGTGTTCAACCTGTTTGAAGCGAGAGAATTAGCTACGACCTTGAATTGGGGTCAACCCCAAGAAAGATTCAAGGACGCAACATGCTTGCCCGGTCTTCCTGCCTTCACAAGACAGCCAGATTTCGACGAAAAATCAAGGTATTTACCCTGTGGGATTAAAGATTCGCCCCGTACACGTGAGCAGCTAGCAGCTCATAGGTCAGCACGCGGCGGGTCGATTCAGCACGCATCGTTCAACGGTTTCAAGAAGTTGGTCGAGCCGAAATGGTTTAAAAAGAACCAGCTCCACTCCTGCTTGTCGTGCTTTGACAATTGAGTGTCCTGGGTCATACCCAAAGCCAGTCATGAGAATGAGCGGCACGGGCCCAATGACGTCTTGCAGCTTTACAAGAAGTTCATATCCGCTCATATCAGGCAAACGAATATCAGCGATGATCGCATCGTAGGATGTATCCTTTACTGCTTTCACCATTGAAATCGCTTCGTTTCCATCACGAGCTGTTTCCACAATACATCCTTGGCGCTCAAGCAGACTATGTGCAGCTGCGCGCACTTCATCATCGGCATCAACTACAAGAATAGATCGGTCTTTGAGAGCTGTTGTTTGTCCTGTCGCTCTGCCTTGTGACTGCGCGTAACTTGGTGTCATTTTTTCACCCACGCGTTGAATCACAAGTTTTATGTCACGTGCATTTTTAAGAATCCGTTGTAGGCGTTCAACAACGTCAGGGTCATGGCCAATGTATCGCTCCATGACGTTGACTGTATCGTTGAGCAGTTGGTCAACCGGTAAGGCAACGGCTCCATGAATTGCTTCAACACTTTCGGCTGCGGTGCTGGCTTTTTCAGCTACGAGTAATTCAAGTGTGTTGAGTGATGCGGCTACATCCTGTGCGAATATTTGAAGGAACTGAAGATCTATGTCAGTGAAACTGCCAGGCTCTGGGCTTTCGACGTTAAAGGTTCCAATGACTTCGGTATGCATTAGCAGCGGAACAGTAATAGAGCTTTTTGCTCCTTTGCAGCCTTCGAGAAATCGAATGTCTTCGATTGTGTTGTCGCAGAAATAACTTCTGCCGGTTGCGGCTACATAGCCGGTGACGCCATTGTTTTCCTCACGAGCGAAGAGAACACGAGACTCTGCTTCAGGTTGCATGCCTTCGGCAAGGAGTGGCTCAAGGCGGCTTGTTTGCTTGTCGAGAAGACGGATTTCTAGGACATCAAACTTTAATAGATCTTTTGAATAGTAAATGATATTGCTTTTGAGCAGTTCGATGCGTTCCTGGACGGTCATGTCAGCCAGTTCAGTCGGAGTGAGATCAGCTAATGTCTGTCCTGCCTGATGAATCGCTGCTCGCTTTTGTTGCTCAAGCATGGTTCGTGTCACATCACGCACAACGACTACGGATCCTTCGGGAGAGTTTCCCGGTTTCTCATCCATGCCTTGAAGCCCAGGAGGTGGCACGCAAAACAGTGGTGAAGATTGAAGATGGAGAAAGCGATCGTCAGGCATACGCAGAACAAGGCCACCGCTTTCTGCCGATGCCTCATTATCAAGCCAAGTACTTGGAAGAGACCGATCACCTGAGGGGTGTGCCCAGTTTGGTGTTCCGAGAGCAGTGAGGAAATCTGCTGAGGCGATTTTTTGGCCATCAAAAAGAGATTCTAGAATATCGTTTGCCCACAGAACCCGTCCACGAGAATCAAGAAGTGCAACGCCATCAGGAAAATGTTCAAGAATAGTTGGCCCCATCAATAAGGCTGCAACTGTTTCTGGTTTGGTTGTAATTTGGCCAGCGAGCAGAACAGCAGTCACTGGCTGGCTTGCAACCATTGCCACCATGTCTGCTGGCGTATCGACTGATACAAAATCGCACTCTTCTGGATTGAAAAGTCCGGTCGTCTCGATAAATTCTGGCGCGGAGGGCTTATCACCGGGGATGCCTGCGACAATTATTTTGGGCTTGGACACCCTACGATCTCCAGTGAAATGTGATTGCTTTATTCTCGGAAGTATAAATCCAAGCCGCGAGTCTCGCCAAACTCTGGCTGGGCGTTGCCCTGAGAGGTACGAGACCTATACTGAAGTATAGGAAACGCGGGCGAAATTACGATTTCTTGGTATTGCCGCTGGTTAGTCCAGAAATCATTCGTTCGTGGCATAAAAAGACATCCTTCCAACGTTTGATGCCTGGTGTCGTGGAATTCATCGATCTGCTTACTCGAACGTAGCAGGGATGCCAAATGTTTGATGAGGAGTACCGTGTCGACAACTTCCCTTACAGATGACTCATTCTTAGGTCGCTATCAGTTTTTGCTGTATCGGCTCTTTTCGTTGGCAGGGCTTATCCCTGTTGGAGCCTTTCTGGTTGTCCACTTACTTACGAATTCATCAGTCTTAGCTGGTGCAGCTTCATTCCAAGCACGAGTTGACCTCATCCATTCGCTTGGGCCACTGCTTCCAGCTATTGAGTGGGTGTTCATCTTCTTGCCAATGTTATTCCATGCGGTGATGGGGTTCGTCATTATTGCAACAGGTGTTCCAAACGTTGGGTCCTATTCATACATGGGGAATGTTCGCTATACCCTGCAACGAGTAAGTGCAATGATCGCATTTGCTTTTATTTTTTGGCACATTGCCCAGCTTCATTGGATGGGCGCACCACTTGGTGGTGGACAGTTTGACCCTCATCATGCGGCGAGTTCTGCGGCAGTTGCTCTGAAACCTGTGGCCATTACGTTGCTCTATGCTACGGGAATCATCGCGACGGTGTATCACTTTGCAAATGGTTTATGGAGCATCGGTATTACATGGGGCCTTTGGACAAGCCCGGCTGCGATGCAGCGAGCAAATTGGCTTAGCATTATTGTTGGTGTTGGCCTTGGAGCCGCTGGTCTTGGTGCACTTGGTGGAATGCGGTCCATTGATGTTGAAAAAGCGAAGGAAGTCGAGACGCGTATGTATAAGACGCGACAACTTTTAGAAGGTGGTATTTCAGTGGAGGATACACAGCAACCCACTCATGCTGTGGGTGTGAGCCGGGTGTCATCTGATGAGACAGATGAACAGGGCATGTCGTCTAAGAACAAAGAGTAGCGAAGTTCAAAAAAGGATGAATTCATGACACAACCACGAGTCCTTGTTATTGGTGGTGGCCTTGCAGGCCTTTCCGCAACAATGCGTTTAGCGGAACTTGGCGTACATGTTGACCTTGTGAGTCTTGTTCCAGTGAAAAGATCACACAGTGTCTGCGCCCAAGGTGGAATTAACAGTGTGAATGCAGTTACCAGGCAGCAAGGTGATAATGAGTACAAGCACCTCGATGACACCGTGTACGGTGGTGACTTTCTGCAACATCAGCCTCCCGTGAAAGAAATGGCAGATTGGGCGCCTCGCATTATCGATCTCATGGATCGCCTTGGTGTCCCTTTTAATAGAACGCCAGAGGGCTTTCGAGATCAGCGTCGTTTTGGCGGCACATTGTACAAGCGAACGTCTTTTGCCGGCGCAACAACAGGGCAACAACTTCTTTATTCACTTGATGAGCAAGTACGTCGTTGGGAAGCCGATGGCCGGGTGAAGAAGTGGGAGTTCTGGGATTTCTTAGAGCCAGTGATGGGTGACGATG
>JABHNP010000228.1 GCA_018694455.1 Planctomycetaceae bacterium
AGTGCCTGCAGGAATAATATCTTTTCTCTGTTCCACAAAGTGCTTAGTAAGTAGCAGCAGGTCACTCATCCGCTCCCGCAGTGAAGGGACACTAATTTCAAATGTATTAAGACGAAACAACAAATCTTCTCGAAAATCACCAGACGAAACCATTTCTTCAAGAGATCGGTGTGTTGCACAAACCACTCGAACATCCACGATTATTGGATGGTTGTCGCCAACTCGACGAATCTCTCCGGACTCAAGAACTCTAAGAAGACGGGACTGAAGCGCTGGAGGCAATTCGCCAACTTCGTCCAAAAAGAGCGTGCCACCATTGGCCACCTCAAAAAGACCTGCTCGATGTTCGCTTGCTCCAGTAAAAGCGCCTCGACGATGTCCGAACAATTCACTTTCGACAAGCTGCTCAGGCAGACCACCACAATTAACCGTAACCAGCGGTCCTTCAACTCGGTGACTCAGTTCATGAATTGCACGAGCAACAAGTTCTTTACCTGTACCTGTTTCACCACAGACCAACACCGTCGCTTCACTAGCAGCAACTTTTGCAACCAGCGATTGCATCTGATCGATAACAGATGACTCGCCCACCAACTGCATGCGGCCCTCTGCCTGCCTGACTCGTCGTTCAAGCGACCTGACTTTAAGCGTCATGGCTCGTTTCGTTCGAACTCTCTGAAGTACTGCCTCGATTTCAACTAACTTGCAGGGCTTCGACAGGTAGTCAAAGACTCCGTGCCGTAATCCAGCCACAGCGGTCTCAAGAGTAGACTTCCCTGTGATGATTACACTTTCAGTGTCTGGTGCGATCTCACGAACTCGGCGGATGACGTCGAGCCCTCCAGCACCTGGCATATCGAGATCAACTATGACGCAGTCATAGTCATTTTCATCCAGAACCGCCATTGCTGTCAGCCCATCAGGACAAATTGTTGCCTCGTGGCCGAGACGTGGTAATTCCAGCCTCATCAGTTCCTGAATCGATGGCTCATCATCGGCAAACAACACCCGTAGTGATCGCCCTACCGACGACTCACAGACCTCTTCATTACGCTGCATGGTCGACATTTTTTCCCTCCCCGTAATCCAGCTTTGTTTTTTCTACCACTGCGGACGCACCACTTCCGTTTGTACTTCGATTCTCTACTGTGATCACTGGAAGAGTGACACAAAAAGTTGCACCGCATGTAGGGCCATCGCTCACCACCTCAATTCTTCCTTCATGATCCGCAACTATTCGATGGACTATCGAAAGGCCGAGGCCTGTTCCTTTTTTTGATGGACGGCTCGTAAAAAATGGTTCAAAGAGATTCTTGAGTACTTCCTCGTTCATACCGCATCCATTGTCAGCAAGCACCAACTTCGCCTCGTCACCGTCACGACTTACAGTGAGTACAACTTCACCATCTTCATCGATCGAATCAAGAGCGTTCACAAGCAAATTAAGCACCACTTGTTTAATCTCTTGGGGATTAGCCAAAACAAGCACATCCGGTCCGTCTACAAACGACACGGTCTTCTGAGCAAATCGTCCCACGTGTCGAAGCATATCCACAACGTCATGCACCAAGGCACCAAGCGCAGTCACCTGCCTGCGAACCTCTCCAACACGAGAAAAATCGAGTAATTTCTCTGTGATACCTTTACAACGAAACGCTTCGCTCTGAATGAGCTGAAGATATCGCGAAGCAACCGCGTCAACGTCGCTACCGATTCGGGCCTCAAGTGACTCCGCACACATTGCAATAGAAGCCAATGGATTATTGATTTCATGAGCCACTCCGGCGGCTAGAAAACCTACACTAGCTAGTTGCTCACTTCGAACCACTTCTTTCGTTCTTAGCTGAACCTGGTGATCAAGGTCGTCTCTAATTTCCTGAAAACGAGCAGTCATATCATTCAGCGCCTGCCCTAGCTCAGCCATTTCATCACACGTATCCAGCTCAATACGAAAGCCAAAATCACCTCCTGCAATCCTCCGAGAACCGTGTCCAAGGTGTCGTAATGGACGAAAGACCCATGAATACGTAAGAAGGCCTAAACCCAGAAGTAACACAACTGCAGCGAGTGCAGATGCCCAGGTAGTGATGATAAGCGTTCGGTATCGACCCCGCACCTCGTGCGCTAGATCATGCATTCGTGACTGCAAAAAAGTAGGGAGTTTTGCAGACAAGAATGCAAGTGTATCGAGATGAGACCCAATAGCCGTAAGTTTTAATAACTGTCCATCAACAAGATCCGATGATTTCTGCTCAGCCATAGCCTGACTTGAGGAGACTGCCTCCTGAGCCAAGGTCCATATTGTTTTAAGCTCAGTAGCTATTCTTCGTGCTATATCTCTCTCTTGACTACGGTCTCCAAAGGGCTCTTCGTCTAGCTCTCCAGCTGTAAGTTCTTGACAGTAATTCTGCAGTGCAGCACCCGTTTCAGAAATTTGTTGAAGAAACGAGCCGCTGGCCATTGATAGGGGCCGTGACGTCCCTTTACTCATTACATTATTTTTGATAGTAACTTCGTCTTGCTGATCCTGGAAACTTGGCTCCCCAGATTCGAGCAAATCAATGCGTGGCGTATTATTTATTGACGCCTCTGTCCAAAGACCAAGATCAACAGCAGACATTGCCCGGGAATGTGATAGTCGTAATTGCCCAACACATGACGCCAATCGACTTGCTTGTGGCAGCTCACTTGCACGACTACTGAGAGCTTTCACCAATCTTCTATAGGAGTACACGCTAAGAAAACTACTTGCTGATAGCAATGTCACGGTGAAACCAACAAGTAGCCCCACCACAAGAAGCTTATTACGAATCGGTCGTTGCTTTGGCAAAGCCGACCTCCTGGCTTGAGGATCAGTGTGTTCTTACAAAAAAATGATTCACTCCAGAAGGTAGCAAGACTCTTGCTGTAGCCAAATATGAAAAGAACGGCTACCGGCGTGTTCTGCAGGAAAACCATGGTCAGATTGGGTGAAATATACGCTAGATTGAATAGGCTAAGCTCAAACCAGCCCCCAACGCTTTCGGAAAAACCACTCTGTACAGAGACACCCGGCTACCATCAAGAGAGTGATCCAATTATCCCAAAGGGAT
Source organism: Planctomycetaceae bacterium (assembly GCA_018694455.1). GTDB lineage: Bacteria > Planctomycetota > Planctomycetia > Pirellulales > UBA1268 > UBA1268. Next base: position 3,093 of record JABHNP010000228.1, read on the forward strand.
ACCGACCATTCTTCACTTGTGGTGTAAACAGGTGGAGCTTGTCCGATCTCTTTGAAAATACTTTGTAGCTCCTCAGGAAGCCTCACGCCTCCATCAGTCGTACTCGCAATCTGCTGCATAAGCAGTGTATTCGCCCGTGGATTTGCAAGCTCTAAATCTTGCCGATACACGACGAAGCGTGCAACAGCCTCTCCTCCCTGGGGATCTGCTTTGACGACCACCCGCCAGTCTCCTGGTTCTGAACAACCCGTAATGGTCCCCGAAAAAGATTCGCCGTCCTTTATAAGACGGACATATCGTGAATTTCCCGCTGGATCAATGACAGCAGCAGAGAGTGCGCTCCCTTTCGCGAGAGTTCCATCGGCAGCCGTGAGACCTGCGTCGAAAACTAAAGGGCTTCCCACAGAAATACGACGTCTTGCAAGCTTCAACCAAAGTCTTTCTCCTTCAAAGTCATCCCGTCGCGCTAACCAAAGAACGAATTGACGCCAAAATCGTTTATACAATTCAGAAGACCCTTCCATTGCCCACCGCCATGTCGAATCAACCGCAAAGACAAGCACTCGTCCCAACCCGTATTCACGGGCAACAAGAAGAGGAAGACCTGCTTCTGTAACAGCAAGCGTCTTCGCAACTGGTAAAAGTCGTGGCAAACGGTTCGCTCCATCTAGCGGTGGCAAACCTGCCCAGATTGCATCTGATTCTTCGACTGTTTGACCAAGTCGTAAAACAGAAACTCCACCAAATTGTTTATCGGGAACAATTTTTATTGGCCCTCTCACATGAAGATCTTTCCTGACAGGCTCACCAAATCGTTGACGTGAAAGACCATCTCGAGCATAGGGCAACAATCTACCGAGTGGTGAACTTCCCCATCCACCTGCTTCGAACGAATGAAACCCCCCAAGAAATCCGATACTGGCACCATTCTCCACCAGAACTCGAATCTTCTCGAGATCCTTGGGACGAATGGCATCAACATCAAGATCACCTATGAGAAAGACCTTGTAATCACGCGACAGTTCTCGCTCAAGACTAACCGGCCAACGACTTCGATTAACAGAGTTGATCCATTGAAAATCTATCTGTACATCAGGACTACTCGAGAGCGTTCGCCGGAGAAACCGTTGCTCTACTCGAGGACTACCTTCAATATAAAGAACTCGCAAACCTCCATCGACCACATCAACAAAGGTTGCAATAAGATTGTTCGTGAGAACAATCTCATCCGCTACGGCATCAATTACAAGAGCGATTTTTCGTTCGCCTAACGACTCTGCTGTCCAATCAAAACGTACCGACTCTTCTGTCATTCCTTCAGTCGAACGAATCTCCTTCCTCGCAACCTCAGCCAACTCACCGTCTGACTGTTCGACCATTAATCGAACAGTAACATTTCGATCTGCCAGCCCTTCTAGCCGAACTCTTCCCATAATTTCTACAGTATTCCCCAGGAAAACTTTTTCAGGAACCGACAAACCAACGATTGATGCGTCGCGTGCCTGGGCAGCACCTCGAGACTGTCCGTACGTAATTGCCCAAAGTGGGACACCTCGCTCTCCCAAACGACGTGACTCGGCCTGTGGCGGCAAATCATTTGGTGGATAGGCGTGCTGACCTCCATCGCTGAGCAGAACAACTGCACTCAACGGCTGTTCACCCATCGCCAGAACAGCAGATTCCATGGCCGAACCAATTGCAGTTTCCTCTGAAGAAGGCCGCCTCTCCCATTCACCAATATCAAGCGACGTCGTATCAACAGAAATCTCTCTTGCCTCGCGATCAAAGACCCATGCCCTCACGAGCATGCTCTCATTGACTATTTGTTTTCTCGTAGACTCCATCGCGGCCTTCAGTGTCTCTCGTAAATACTCCCAGCGAGTCTTACTATTCGGGCTATCTGCCACATTCATACTCTCGGATGAATCTGCCAATACAAGGACGGTGGCTGGTTGCTGGAGTTGTCTTATTGAAACCATACTTGGCTTTGACATACAAAAAACAAGAACTAGAAATGCTCCTGTTCGCAATGCAATTAAAGTTAGTCGCCTGGCCGGTGACAGACGACTCTTATCAGGAGCTAGGAAAAACAAGAGGCCGACAAAAACGACAATCAATAGAACGATGCCCAACCACGTACCGGTTGGATCAAAATGAAATGACGTCGTATGAATCAGACTGCTAATAGTCATGACGAGTACTCCGTCTCTGAATCCAAATCTGATGGCATGGGAAAAGGCATTTTGTCTACCTGCTCTTCAATCAATCCCTTTGACGGAACGGGTGGTGGTGCTATGGACTCGGCTTCTTCCATGGCATCGATGCTCTCCGCAAACACTTCTGCAGCACCTGCCTCAGGGTCGGCACCTACACGAGGTGCATAAAAACGATTTGAAGCCCACCAATCCAAAGCGAGTAACACTGCCGCTATAAGGAAAATCCAGTTACACAATTCTGCCCCAACACGATAATTCATAACATCTCGACCAAGGCTCTCAGCATCGCGCACAATACGTCGATTAGCACCAAGTAATAGTGGCACTTCGTCATCAGTGAGTCGTGAAAAATCGGTTGCTGATTTTGGTAGACTTGCACTAAATCCTTTTACAAACCCACCCGTCTTTCCACCGGACTGAATCCGGTAATTACCAGGCTGTCGAGTTGCCGATACAGCAATCGATCCCTGCTGCTGATCAATAGCTACTGGAAATGTATCTCCGAGTGGTGTTCGAACAGTAGCTGTGGGTAGATCATGACGCTGAAGACGAAATCTTGCAATTTCGCCTGACGTTATATTGAGAGAATCCGGAGTCTCTACAACATATCCTAAGATTTCATTGGCGAGCATCATAAATGGCCACGGTTCAAACCCCGTGGCAAGTTGATTCCAAGCCTGCGGGTCATCTGCTGATTGAGATATTGGCGTCGTCACAATAACAACCCTTCCCTTACCCAACATCCGCTCAAAAAGTGCTGGTAATCCATTACGGTACTTTGCAAAAGATACTGCAGGTGATACCTGCTCATCTTGCACGTCACCACCAACAGAAGTTGGCTTAAACTCCCAATGACGAAACACTGGAAAGTCTTGCCAAGGCACAGAATCACCAACACGTCGAAACACGGACAGAACTGGATGATCTAAAGACGATGGAGCCAAATAATTTGAACGATCTGCGGAACGCCACACTCGCTCGATTTTTCCACCCAACACAGACTCACTCTCGGATGAACTGAAATCTGCTGGATTACCGGCTGATGGACCCAGCCAAACAATAAGGCCTCCTCCTTTACTGATCCAATCATGCAGCATTTCCCAGGTGCGGGCAGGTAGCGGCGGCGGATCAAGCAGAACAATACTCCGAAAATCAGGCCATGAAGCATTCTCAAAATGGGTCAAGGAATCAAGCGTAACCGTAAATCCACTACGTCCAGCACTCACGAGTGGAAACGGTGCTACGGCCTCA
>JABHNP010000355.1 GCA_018694455.1 Planctomycetaceae bacterium
ATTTACTCTCTCAATAGTCTTCCGAGAGATGTCTTAGCCACCCGCGATTTTCATGCCGCGATGGGGCGAAAACGCCGCGAAGATAAAACCCCACACGACACCTTTTGAAACACGACACTTTTTACGACATGTCAAAACGTATCATCCGGGTTCAACTTCTGGCAGAAATCTAGAAAACGTGCTTTATATAATAAGAAAACCCCAAAAGTATGATAACTCTGGGGTTCTCTGAAATCGTCTAGTAGGCCCGGACGGACTCGAACCGCCGACCAAGGGATTATGAGTCCCCTGCTCTAACCAACTGAGCTACGGGCCCGAAGTCTTCATACTATACCTGATTGGCAGCAGAAATCAGGTGGTGCTTTTCTAAAGGCTCTATGCTGGCAGCTTGGATTTTCTACCGTTAAAACTATCGATGGTTTTCCGCAATGTGCGGCATAATGATGGAAGTTGAAACGTAGCTTGGGGCGGTGCAATACATTCCACCATCGAATAGCCATAGTAATTTTATAGTTTTACTACTTTTTCAGAAAACGATCGACAATAATACTGCAATGCAAAGCCAGGAAACAAAGAAACAAATAGAATCTGCGCCGCCATGGTGGCAGAGTGATGATGCGTGGGCCATGATCATGGCCGCTGGCTTGCTTGCCATTACCTGGTTCGCATTGCTGCCGGTTCTGCTGCCCGCAACTGGTGAGACATTATTCGAAAACCTGCTATCACCATGGGTCGCCAAGCCTGGTGGCTGGTCGGTAAATCCACTCACAGCATTTCATGGTTTTACGCAGGAAGGTGGACCATCAAAAGCCGCTGCTGTGCTGGCAACTGCTGTCGGCTGTATTACAGTTTTTGTACTCGGGCTCGCTGGCACCGGCATTCCCCTTCGCAAAAGTCTGCCAGCAGTTTCAGCTGTGACCGTGCTGGCTGTTCTTGCATGGTTGGCTAGTACTCAAACAACAATCAAAAGTTTGCAGCTCTCGTATGTATTGTGGGCATTTGTCGGTGGACTATTCATTAGTAACGTCATTGGAATACCAAACTGGCTGAAGTCTGGGTTGCGCGGAGAACTCTATATCAAGACCGGCTTAGTGTTGATGGGTGCGGGTCTTCTCTTTGGCACTCTGATGAAGCTTGGACCGCCAGGCATTCTTGTCTCTTGGATTACAACACCGATTGTTCTTATCAGCACCTATCAATTCGGTCAGCGTGTGCTGAAGATCAAATCAAAAACACTGAATCTTGTACTTTCTGCAGACATGAGTGTGTGTGGTGTCTCTGCGGCCGTGGCAACAGCTGCTGCCTGCAAGGCGAAAAAAGAAGAGCTCTCAATTGCCGTTGGTATCTCACTCGCGTTTACCGTTGTAATGATGTTTGCGTTACCAGCGGTTTGTAATGCACTTGGACTTGATCAGGTGTTAGCTGGTGCATGGATCGGTGGCACGGTTGATTCAACCGGAGCCGTCGTTGCCGCAGGTGAACTTGTTGGACCAATCGCCCGTGATGTTGCTGCCTCAGTAAAGCTCATTCAGAACGTGATGATCGGCTTTATTTCACTTGGTGTTGCCACATGGTGGGCTCGGTCAGGTGAAGATGCCGAGGGCCAGGTTCCTGCCACAGGCATGGGACTGCTTCAAGAAATTTGGAAACGACTTCCAAAATTTATCCTCGGCTTCGTTGCAGCCTCAGCTATTTTCACATTGCTTGCCTCAACGGGTTCTGAGGCTCGGCAGGACGGTATCACTGCGATGCTCTCTGGCCCTGTGAAGATGATGCGATCATGGTGTTTCTGTCTGGCGTTTGTCAGCATTGGTTTGGAAACTGATATTCGGAAGCTTGCCAGTGTTATGGGTTCAGTGAAGCCTATTATTTTATATCTTTGTGGTCAGGCCTTGAATCTACTACTGACTTTTACCATGGCCTATCTTGCGTTTCGCGTGGTGTTTCCAGAAGTTGCTGCGCGAATTGCTGCCGGCGGGTAGCTCAATGAACGCTCGCCTGACTAATGCAGCACCTAACAGAATATTTCAGCCCTCTCTAAAAATAAAAACATGTCACTCAAAGACAATTTTAAACTCGCCAACAAAATGTTCCGTGTGTCACCCGGTGAAGCACCCGCACTGAGCGCTCGTGATCCAGCATGGGCAGGAAATGAAGAACGGTCAGAGAAAAAAAGAGAGAAGCAGGCGGTCAAGATTCTTGAGGATGGTGTTGAAGAATTAGCTGAACTGCAGGAATTGTTGTGGGCTTCTGATACGTGGAGCGTGCTCGTTGTTTTTCAGGCGCTTGATGCTGCTGGTAAAGACGGTGCCATTAAGCACGTGATGAGTGGAATAAACCCACAGGGTGTTGAAGTCACCAGTTTCAAAGAGCCGTCGTCAGAGGATCTTGATCATACGTTTCTCTGGCGTTGTATGAAGAAACTTCCTGAACGTGGTCGGATCGGCATCTTCAATCGATCCTATTATGAAGAAGTTCTGATTGTTCGAGTGCACCCGAATCTTTTAGAATCCCAGCGAATTCCGGATGTACAGGCAGAAGTAAAAACCTGGAATGATCG
>JABHNP010000360.1 GCA_018694455.1 Planctomycetaceae bacterium
AAAGAAAGTTCTGGAACGATGAGGTGCTTCAAATGCTTCGCCATATGATTCACCTCACCTTTTGAGAGAGGAACAAACCCCCACGTTCCGGCAAGGCTTGTATTGTAAATATCAAGAAACATGCGAACCTCTTCGGTAAATCTGGAACGATCAAGAGATCGAACTGAAACCCCGAAACGTTCCTTCACGCCTTCAACCATTACACCTAATTTTGCATCAAGACCCTCGAGCATCGACATCTCACCCCAAAAGGCATAGAGGTCTTCGATTTTTTTCAAACCATTTGCTTCAATGAGATCTGCATAATAAGGCCGGTTATGTGTCATCATAAAAAAGGGTGGCGTTGCGAACCCCTCAATTAATAATCCACACTCGTAATTCAAAGATGGATTGGCAGGACCTCGTAAACACGACATTCCCTCGTCTGCAAGCCAGTTTCGTGCAGCATCAAACAATTGGGTTGCAGCATCAAGGTCATCATGGCATTCGAAGAAGCCGAAGAAACCACGATTTTCTTTATAACGCTCGATATGGCCAACATTTACAATTGCTGTAATACGACCAACATCTCTACCACCACGTGTTGCTAAAAATGACTTCGTCTTATTTCGCGCATAAAACGGGTGCGGATGAAACCCAAGTAATTCCTCCTGAGCGCGTCGCAAAGGCGGAATCCAACAGGTATCACTGGCGTATATTTGCCACGGTAGATCAATAAACCTGCGCTGCTGACGACGATGAACAACCGTCTCGATGTTAATAGCCGACACAAAAAACCCCTCTAAGTGGTGGTGTTTCCCTGGTGCGTTCCCAATAATGACATTTCCTCGATCATACCGAATTATCCTATAAAACAAGCAAAAACGTCAACGTTAGCTTCCTCTAAAACGATTCAACTTCTTCAAAAGTTGCCTCATTTTTTTTTCCGATTTAACTCACATGGAGAGTTGCTGTTGTCGCTTCGCAGGATTCATTTCCTTGAAATTGTCAAAGCACCTACATCAAATATCGACGAAGTGAACACCCGATCTTGATAACCATGCCCGATCTCCTTAATTCGTACAGCAAAAACCATGGCAAGTCTTGCCTTGTAACCGGTGCTACCGGACTGGTTGGCAACAATGTTGTCAGAAGGTTTCTTGACACCGGCTGGAAGGTAAAGGTACTCGTGCGGCCCCGCCACAGTGGGCCAACCGTTGAATTAGAGGGTCTGCCTGTTGAGAAAATTACTGGCACCCTTGAAGACATAAGTAGTCTTCGCAGAGCTGTTGATGGAATTGATCTGGTCATTCACTCTGCTGCCATGGTGCATTGTGGCTGGGGTTACCATGATGAAATGTATCGTGTCAACGTGGATGGAACGGCGAATCTTGCTGAAATTACACGCTTGGCAGGCGCTCGATTTATTCATGTATCCAGCGTTGATGCTCTTGGATTGCGATCTGATGGTATTCCTGCTGATGAAGAAACATCACCAGGGGGTATGGTTGAGTGTCCATATGTATTAACAAAAAGAATGGCCGAATCTGCTGTTCTCACAGAAGTTGAACGTGGCCTAGATGCTGTGATTGTAAATCCTGTGTACATGATTGGTCCGTGGGACTGGAAGCCTTCTAGTGGCCGGATGCTCCTTGAAGTCGCAAGTGGAAAGGGTCTTCTAGCCCCACCAGGTGCCAATGACTTTGTTGATGTTCGTGATGCTGTAAGTGGCATTGAAGCGGCAAACGAGCGAGGTCAGACGGGTCGCCGCTACATTCTAGGAGGACATGCCATGACCTATCTTGACGCATGGAAAGTATTCGCGAAGGTTGCAGGTCGTCGCCCGCCAATCGGAAATGCTCCTCCGCTAGCAGTACGCGTAGCTGGACGGCTTGGAGATTTTGCTGGCACACTCCTTCGACGTGAGCCTCCCGTAAATTCGGCGGCGGCAGAAATGTCAATGCTTCGCCATAACTTCTCGTGCCAGCGAGCAATTGATGAACTTGATTACAAAATCCGACCGTTAGAGGTCGCTGCTGCCGATGCCTGGGCATGGTTTTGTGAAAATGGGTACGCAAAAAATTCAGGAGAGCGTTACACTCAACCAGCATCATGCCACACATCCTACTCGTCGAAGACGAGGAACATCTCGCCATCGGCATCCGGTACAACCTGACATCTGAAGGCCTGACGGTAACAACCGCTGCCGACGGACACGACGCTTTGGCCATTCTTAATGAGTCAAATACCGATATTGATCTCGTGGTACTGGATGTAATGCTGCCAGGCATGAATGGATACGCTGTCTGCGAAGAGATTCGAGGTCGGGGCAACCTGATCCCGGTAGTTATGCTCACAGCAAGAACGCTCGTTGAAGACCGTATTCGGGGATTTAACGCTGGGGCAGATGTTTACCTTCAGAAGCCTTTTGATCTTGATGAACTTCTTTCAGTCATCCGTAGCCTCCTCAGCCGACGCGGAAATAGTACTGAATCCGCTCTCGAAGAATCCACTTCGAATCACTCTGGAAATAGCTTTTCATTCGGTAAAGCTCATATCAATTTTGATACATGGGAGGCTTACTGTGACAATCGTCAAGTTCGACTCACCGCGCTTGAAATGAAACTCCTCCGATACCTTATCGAACACGAAGGGCTCGTATTGTCTAGGACCGAATTACTGAAAAATGTATGGGGAATGGACCGTGCACCGGCGACGCGGACCGTTGATACCTTTATGCTTCATCTACGAAAATTATTTGAAGCAAATCCATCCGAACCGCGTCACTTTCTATCTGTTCGAGGTGCTGGCTATCGCTTTATCAGCGATTCCACAGAGCGGTCCGAATTAAAAGAATAAAGCGACTACTTTGCGAGTAGTGCACCAGCCGCTGCGGATGGATCTGGGCTTGCCAAGAGAGATTCACCAACGAGTATCGCATGAACTCCGGCGGCCTCAAGCTGCTCCACATCAGCTCGTGAACGAATTCCGCTTTCAGCAACAAGCACACATTCTTGTGGGATTTTTTCTTTCAGCCTCAAAACATGACCAATATCCGTTTTCATTGTGATCAGGTCCCGATTATTAACGCCTATAAGAGTCGCTCCTAAATCCAAAACCCTAGAAAGGTTTCCACTACTATGCAATTCGACAAGTGGTGTCATGCCAAGATCGATTACTTCTCTATACAAGCTCCTTAGAAGACAATCGTCCAAACACTCAGCAATGAGAAGAACGGCATCAGCTCCATAGAGACGAGCCTCATTGACCTGGTACGAGTCGACAATAAATTCTTTCCGTAATACAGGCAATGAGGACGCTTTCCGAGCAGCTACAAGATCGTCGAGGCTGCCTCCGAAATCCTCACCATCAGTCAAGACTGAAATCGCGGCAGCTCCGGCTTGTTCATAACCACGAGCTATCTCGGCCGGTTCAGCACCGGGACGAATCTCACCCGCTGAAGGACTGCGTCGTTTGAATTCTGCAATTAAACGCATCCCTATTGGGTTTGACACAGCTGCAAAGAAGTCACGTGGTTGACCACAATTCTCAAGCTGCTTCTTAAGATTGGAGAGTGGAAGTATTGCCTTCGCCTCAGCCACTTCTTTTCGCTTTCGACTTATAATTTTTTCAAGTACTGACGACATCTGACTCTCGCATGGTTAGGACTTTCGGAACAGACATCTATGCCTAAAGGAATCGTATTGTCATGACAAATATTTATACCGGTCAATACGCTTGGCAAACAGTACGGCTTGTTACCTTGAGTGGACTGTTCTTATTTTCCATCTTAAAACTATCCCATCTAGTGTCGGAAATGGCGTCGTGAGGTGAAGATCATCGGAAGATCTGCCTCATTTGCGGCCGCAATGACTTCTGAATCTCGCTTTGAACCACCAGGCTGAATAATAGCTGCGATACCAGCTTGTTTGATAAGTTCAATGGAATCTGGGAATGGAAAAAAAGCATCTGATGCAAGCACGCCACCTCGTGCTCGACCACCTGCTTTTTCTAATGCTATTCGAACTGCATCAACCCGGCTTGTTTGCCCCACACCAGCTCCCACGAGACTTGTTCCCTGACAAACAGCAATCGCGTTACTCGTAAGCCGACGAACCATTGTAAACGCAAAGTCAAGCGGCTGAGTCAGATCTTTTGCCGGAACTTTACTCGTCACCACCTGCCACGCAGTTGGATCATCTGGAGTATCATCTGGTCGCTGCGCTAACATTCCACCTGCAACACTTCGAAGTTCAAGACCAGCAGTAGGCCCCCAAGGATCACCGGGTGGCACTTCAACCAACCGTACACTCGCCTTCCATGCTGGACGTGTTTTGAGGACCGCTACCGCATCAGCAGTGAAGGCTGGTGCAGCGATCACCTCAACAAACATGCCTGGCTTCAGGAGGCATTCTGCTGCTGCTTCATCAAAAAGACGATTAACCGCGACAATAGATCCAAAAGCACTTATTGAATCTGCCGCCATAGCTGCTCCTAAAGCTTCGTGAATTGTTGCAGCGCTCGCCGCTCCACAAGGATTCGTATGCTTAATGACTGCGGCACCAGGATCTTGAATCAAGCCTGCAATTCGAACTGCAGCATCAAGATCAAGTAAATTGTTGTAAGAGAGTTCTTTACCCGAAAGTTGCTTTAAACCAGCCAGTCCGAAATGCGTGTCAGCGGGCGCATACATTGCAGCCGACTGATGTGGGTTTTCGCCGTAACGCAACGACATTCTTCGCTCGAGTTCCAAAGTCACCCGACTCGGCAATGGTGGCTCTTCGGGCTGGGATTCTTTTGTTACCGGTACTCCTCCTGCTACCAAGCCTGCGTGACTTGCCATCCAACGGGCAATGACAGCGTCGTATTCGGCAGTACGTTCAAAAGCTCTCGCAGCAAACAATCGTCTTTCTGCCAGCGTAGTGCCTCCACGACTCATTGCGGCTACCACCTCGTCATACTGATCAGGACCTGAAACAACTGCGCTAAACGCATGGTTCTTGGCGGCTGCTCGCACAAGGCTTGGTCCACCGATATCAATTAGCTCAATCGCATCATCTGCCGTACAGCCTTCTCGGTCAATAACGCTCGCAAAGGGATATAAATTCACAACAATCAGTTCAAATCTGTTAATTCCATGCTCTGCCAAAACTTCCAGATCATCCTCCCTATCACCGCGGGCCAAGATGCCAGCAAAAATATTTGGATGAAGTGTCTTCACGCGTCCATCGAGTACTTCTGGAAAACCAGTAATTGACGATACATCTTCAACAGAGACGCCTAATCCTTCGAGGGCTCTCGCAGTTCCGCCAGTACTGACAGCTATAATTCCGGCCGCCTTGATAGCTGAAGCCAATTTGTCGAGACCAGCTTTATCGTAAACACTTATGAGCGCACGGCGAATTGGTAGCATGCCGACATTGGCACCCTGATCCGCACTCGTGTTGGTAGAAGGAACTGCAGCATTTAGAGCTAATTGAGACATTTTTATTTAAAGCAGAGGAGTAAAACTATATTTTCGTTCACTAAGTTTTAGATTAGAACCGGCAACGTTAGTTACTCAAAGGGTTCCGCGTTACTCCGGTCAACTAGGCAAGTCTTTGCCAGAGTTTGCCCTGTGCAGATCAACCTCAATAATTGTGCCTCGTTTTGTCAAATGACCTTTTATAAAAACACGACCACGTAATTGCTTCACAATCGATTTCACAAGATATAACCCTAAGCCCGTTCCGGGAGTGGCTCGTTCCAACTCACTTCCTAACCGAACGAACCTTCGAAAAACCTGTCCACGGTCTGCAAGTGGAATACCCGGACCATTATCTGCCACCCGAACCAGCACACGATTTTTCTTTTTTAATTCCACTGTGACATCTACATGTGGTTCAGGAAGCGAATACTTCACTGCGTTATCGATAAGGTTTCGGAACACAATTTCAACATCAGCCTCCCTACCCTGCACAAACAAACCTTTCGTTTCGGGTTCGACATTCACCACAACGCAATCGGCTGAGACCTGATGACGCTCAGCGACACGCTTGGCAGCATCTTTGAGCACTGGAACCATTGAGGTCGCTTCTGCAATTGATAATGCTGGTCGATGCATCGTTTTTGCCGCATCAAGAAGATGATCGATCAGGGTGTCTAATCGCTCTACATCTTGCAGCATGAATCGATGGAAGTCTGATTGTTCCACCGGTGGTACCGGCCGACGTGTCAATGTCTGCAGATAGAGTTTGAGTGAGGCAAGCGGACTTTTGAGCTCGTGTGTCACACTATCAATGAAATTACTCTGACGCTGCGATAAAGCAATTGCCTTGACTGCCAAAGCGAAATAGATAATGACGCCAACCAATACAAGCACGAGAAGCGACACACCAACTGCCAATAAAACCCAGTAGAATGCTGCATTTTTAGAGCCCAGTGCAGCAGCTATACTAACGAGAACCCACCCGACCCCGAGGGTGATGATTGATCCAATCAACACCACACCAAGTGTAATTGGCCAACCTAATGAACGGCGTGGTTCCACAAAATCTCCTCTCTCCAAGTAATATCAGACTAACGTTCCGTGTACTCGTTGTGAAATCTGTTCTTATTTTCTATTTTAATACTCCCAAAGAATGACTGAATTTCTGCCACCAAAAAGTAAATCACATGTTCCGATTCATTTTGAAATCGGACGAATCAGCGTTCAATTCTTGTGGAATATTGATCGATGGCACCATTGTTTCCAAATAGATCAAAAGAATTATCTCCAATCGGTTGAAAAGGATGGTATCACTCAAAATAATGGTGAACAAACAGTACCTCATGGCATTTCTGATATGTGGCCTGCATCACCAGTTATTACTGAAGTAACGCCAACTGAGGCCATGGGCCGTCCAGCACTTGTAGCTATTGGGCTAGCTGGACGTTCACATTTTTCAGCAAGTTTGACCGCCTCCGAAGCTGAAAAAGACTCGATGTTAGTTGAAGTTGCCTGCAGAGCTCAGGAAGCACCCAAATGGCTCGGTTCAACGTATTTACGGTACGGAGAAAGCCCCGCAAATGATCTCATTGCAATTCAACCGAAGGCAGTCAACACATTTGACCGACCTGTGACAATCCTGTGGTCATATCGCATTTCAGTAGGGGGTATTGAGGCAGTACACCCTGCATCTTGCGGCAAACTGCTCTTTCGGTCAAATTGTTGTTGAACAGCGGTCATCTGGCGATCGCTCCTTGGCAATTCAGAAAAAGTTAGTGGAAGCTTCTGATGTTTGATGTTATCGAGCGGCTGAAGGCCGAATGGACTGATAAATATGTCGTGATTAACTCACCAGCACCGGAACTCAGTCGGTTTGCAAAAACCACTGGTACGGTACGAGCGGTCAATATGAACGGTCGCTGCCTCGTGGAGTTTGATCAGTTCAACAACATAGGCTGGTATGACATTGATCCGTCGCATCTTAAAGTTGTTACAGAACCACTGCCAAAGCCAGAAAAGAAAGTGGTGACAAAAACCGCTTCTGCAACAAAAGCAACTTCAGTCAAAACAGCTACGGCAAAGAAACAGTCCACCGCGGACATCCTAGCGGCGGCACGAGGTGGTAGTTCAACGCCTGCAGCAAAGCCAACTGAAAAACTTTCTGTAGCTGAAATTTTGGCGAAGGCTCGTGGTTCCCAAGCAGCTCCACCTCCTTCAACTGATGAGCCAACGCCGAACCAAGATGAATTGCCTGAGGAGAACTCAATAGCTTTAGAAGAAACAACAACTCAGACAGAATCACCTCCTGAGGAGAGGGCTTCAGAGGGCACTCTTCCAACGACAACGGCAGAAAAAATTTCATGGTGCAGACAACATGATGCACAGTAACTAGGTCACAAGAGTAGCCAAGTGTCATTCAAACCGCACAAGGGGTAACAAACATGTTTCGAGATCAATTCCACCTCAAGAGAATTTTGTCAACTACTCTCTTCTGTATGACTCTTCTTCTTGCCGGCTGCGGACGCATTACGAATCATCCCCTAGTGAAAATTGCCAAAGAAGAGGTCGCCGTAAATAATCGGTCGCAAGCAATGCTCGGAGAACCATTGACTTGGCAGGGAACTGTCACTGGTCGAGCGAATGAGGTTGACGGAATTGGAGCTATGCAAATCCCTGTCCGTGGTCCAAAAACAGCTGCAACAGTCATCGTTGAAGGAAAGAAGTTTGGGGATGAGTGGGGTGTTACACTTCTGGAAATTCGCCCAGATAACGGAGATGAAGAACTCTCACTAACCGCAGATCTTGCTATGCGTAGCGGTGTAGAAACTCCAAAATTCGATCCTTCTGCGACACAATCACCGGCTTCGCAAACTGCACCACCACCTGCTGAAATTACAATTGACTTACCTCCAGGTATCCCTGGGGCAGAGTAAGGTTTTTTCAATTCATTTCACGGAGACGAGCCAACTCTTCTTCACGGCCAATGACAAGTAGTATTTGATCCTGGATAAGTTTTGTCCGCCCTTCAGGAAACATTTGGAATCGTCCCTGCATTACATCTCGTAATCCTAGTACGAAGACGCCAATGGTGCTGCGAAGATCTGCCTCGGCGAGAGTCTTGCCCTCCAGTGATTCTGGCACCGTAATTTCAACGACGCTGTACTCTGGATCAATCGGTAAAAAGTCAAGAACGTTGGGCCAACTCGACTTATCAGCTAGTTCTTTAGCAACCATCTCTTCTGGAAAAACCACTCGATTTGCACCAAGGTGCGAGAGAATTTTTCCGTGCTCTTTGGTAACTCCTTTTACAACAACATCGCGAGCACCAAGTTCTTTGACATGCAGCGTTGCCAACAGTGACCGAGAAATTGTTTCCCCGAGTGAGATGAAAACTGATGTCGAATCTTTAATGGGAAGGTTTTCGAGTAACTCTCTATCAGTTGCATCACCTATAATCGCTTCATGGATCACATTCTTGACCGCATCTAGTCGGTCACGCCGCTGATCAACTCCAGTTACCCGGCACCCGTTCGCTGCCAGTTGACTCGCTAATGCAGAGCCGAAAGAACCCATTCCAAGCATGATGAAACGTTTACTACTAGTTGAAGGCACCTTATATTAGCCGACAAGCGGCTCCTCCTCAGGGTAGTTAGGCTGGTACGTAGGTCGTTGCCGAGACAAAGCAACTGCGACAGTGATGGGCCCCAAACGGCCCAGCAGCATCAAAATAACCAAAATGAATTTTCCAGGAATTGTGAGTGAAGCCGTAATTCCTGTCGATAGGCCGACCGTTCCTAATGCTGATATGCATTCGAATGATGCGTCGAGAAACCAGCGTGGCCGTTCAGCGGCCTTCCCACCATTTTCAACACCCAAAAGTGCAACAAGTGCAACGAATGCAATTGCAACAAAAACTAATGCCGTTGCTGTAGCTCGCTCAACGGCACGCTCCGGAATTGTGCGTTTTGCGAAATTAGCTCGTTCTTGCCCTCGGAAGCTTGCTCCGGCACGAGTTAGGAGTGTCATAAAAGTACTGACTTTAAATCCACCACCTGTAGAACCTGGGCCCGCGCCTATTGCCATGAGCAGTATTGTGAGGAAGAGCGTCGCACTTGACAAACCCCCATACTCGACTGTGTTAAAGCCCGCGGTTCGACATGTTGTTGTATGAAATAGTCCAAGCAAAACACGGCTCGACAGGGGCTGACCTGCCAGAACACCGTCTGACTCAAACACCCAAAAACTCACCGCACCAAAGGCAAGCAAACCAGACGTGCCTAGCAACATTAACTTCGAATGCATATGCAGCCTATCCCA
>JABHNP010000407.1 GCA_018694455.1 Planctomycetaceae bacterium
CGGTTGGCTGAAGTACGAAATCGTTCTGAAGCACTCTGTTTTCAAACGGAGAAGCTCATTAAAGAGAATGATGAAAAGCTGTCTGACGCAGACAAGGCTCCTCTTGAAGCAGCGATTGCAAAGGCCCGGGAAGCAGCCAAGGGTGAAGATGCTGATGCCGTTCAGTCAGCACACGATGCACTCGAGCAGGCTTCACACGCACTGTCGAAGGTGCTGTACGAGTCTCAGGCAGATGGAGCCGGTGGTGATGCAGCGGGTGGTGAACCAGCTGGTGCAACTACAGCCCCCGACGACACCATTGATGCTGAGTTTGAAGTAAAACAAGACGAAGACTAAATCGTCTAGCCGAAGGTGTTGGTCACAGCACCTTCGGCTGCCATGTGCTAGGGGTTCAGGATGGAGGGGGAGTAGCAACCTGCTGCGCGCAGACGTGAATTGAAAGGAATGATCTAATGGCATTTCGGTTTGATAAATTTACAATCAAGGCTCAGGAGTCGGTTCAGCGTGCAGTGGACCTGGCTGCAGATCGGGGCAACCCTCAGACGACGCCAGTGCATCTCCTGTTTGCGCTTGTTGCTGAGCAGGAAGGTATTGTGCGTCCGTTATTGGAAAAGATTGGTGTTGAGCGAGGACACCTCGAACGCATTATTGAAGCAGAACTGTCGCATCTCCCTAAGGTTGCTGGTGGATCGCAGCCGCAGCCAGATCAGGAGCTCATCAAAGTTTTTGAGATTGCGACGTCCGAGTCGGGAACGATGAAAGATGACTTCGTGTCAACGGATCATCTCCTCATTGCACTCTCAAAAGCACCATCCAAGGCGCAGAACGTACTGAAACTTGCAGCTGTTACCGAAAAAGAGCTGTTGGCTGGGTTGCAGGCGGTACGCGGCAGTTCGCGTGTCACCGATCAAAGTCCAGAAGAAAAGTTCCAGGCGCTTGATAAGTATGGCATTGATCTCGTACAGCGGGCGAGCCAGGGCAAATTGGACCCTGTCATTGGTCGAGACTCGGAGATACGTCGGGTCATTCAGGTATTATCTCGTCGCACAAAGAACAATCCAGTTCTGATCGGTGAGCCTGGTGTTGGCAAAACAGCCATTGCTGAGGGGCTGGCCCTGCGTATTGTGCAGTCGGATGTACCGGAGACATTACGCAATCGTCGGGTCATAGCGCTCGACCTTGGCGCGCTTATTGCGGGGACTAAGTACCGTGGCGAATTTGAAGATCGTCTCAAAGCGATTTTGCGTGAGGTTGAGTCAGCTGCTGGGAGTGTCATTTTATTTATCGATGAACTTCATACTGTGATTGGTGCAGGTGCTGCAGAAGGTGGTTCAGATGCGGCAAATCTTCTGAAGCCAGCTCTGGCACGTGGTGAATTACGATGCATTGGTGCAACAACTCTCGATGAATTTAGAAAGCACATTGAAAAGGATGCAGCGCTTGAGCGGCGATTCCAGCCCGTGTTTGTTGGGGAGCCTTCTGTTGAAGATACGATTGCAATACTTCGCGGCCTGAAGCCTCGGTATGAAGCGCATCATAAGGGTGTGAAGATTAAAGACTCGGCACTCGTTGCAGCTGCTGAGTTGTCTTACCGATATATTGCAGATCGCTTTTTGCCAGATAAGGCAATCGACCTCATGGATGAGGCGACAAGTCGTATTGCGATGGAATTGCAGAGCGTTCCGAGTGAAATAGATGAAGTGCAAAGACGCCTCGTACAGCTGGAACTTGCTGGGCGACAGCTTGCTGAAGAGACAGAATCGCATGCGCAAGACCGGCTCGTTGAGATTGAAAGTGAAGCGGCTGATCTCCGGCAGAAGCTGGCGAGTCTTCGTGAGCAGTGGGAGGCGGAGAAATCTGGCGTCGGGAGTGCACAGGAGCTTCGACAGAAGTTAGATGAGGCACAGCTGGCATTTGACAAAGTCAACGTGCAGGTAAATGAGCGACAGTCTCTCGGTCAGTCAGTCAGCGAGGAGATGTATCAACAGCTCTACGAACTCGATGTTGCAAAAAAACAACTCGCCTCACGACTTGAACAGGAGGAAGCCGAGAAAGAAACTGCTGAGAAAGATGCCAAGAAAGAAACAAAGCCTACGAAACGTCTGCTCCGCCGATCGGTCGGTCCTGAAGAAATTGCTGAGGTAGTAAGTTCATGGACTGGCATTCCGGTCACTCGTCTTGTTGAGGCGGAGAAGGCAAAACTGCTGGTTCTTGAGGAACGCCTCCATCAGCGTGTCATCGGGCAGGAAGAAGCAGTTGAGGCTGTGAGTAATGCGGTTCGGCGAAGTCGGTCGGGGTTACAGGATCCAAACCGACCCATTGGATCCTTTATATTCCTTGGTCCTACCGGTGTCGGCAAAACAGAACTCTGCAAGGCTCTGGCCGAGGTTCTGTTCGACGATGAAAATGCGATGGTGCGGATTGATATGAGTGAGTACATGGAGAAGCATACTGTGGCGCGATTGATTGGCGCGCCTCCTGGCTATGTCGGGTATGAAGAAGGTGGACGTCTAACCGAGGCGGTTCGTCGGCGTCCCTATTCAGTTGTGTTGCTTGACGAGATCGAGAAGGCCCATCGTGATGTATTTAATGTTTTGCTTCAGGTGCTCGATGACGGACGGTTAACGGATAGCCTTGGACATACCGTTGACTTTACCAATACGATTGTGGTGATGACAAGTAACGTTGGGAGTCAACTTATTCAAGAGATTACAAAAGAAAAGGGTAGTGAAGAAGAAATTCGTGAAGCGGTTCAGGAGTCTCTCGAAACACGATTTTTGCCAGAATTCTTAAATCGAATTGATGAAACAATTATTTTCCACCCACTCGATGAGCGCCATATACATCGCATCGTTTCGTTGCAGTTAACACAACTTGTGAAACAGTCGAAGAAAGCTGGAATCACACTCGAATATCAAGATGCTGTTGTGGATGAGATTTCCCGGTTGGGGTATGACCGAGCCTATGGCGCGCGTCCACTCAAGCGGGTGATACAGCAGCAGTTGCAAAATGCGTTGGCAAAAGAACTGCTCAGTGGTGCTTTTGTTGAGGGTGACCAGGTCGCCGTCGACTTCATTCAAGATGAATTTGTATTCACAAAGTTAAAGTTTTAGACGACCTGATCGGTGAAACAATTGAAAGAATCGTCCAGTGAAATGGCGATTCAAATCAGATCGTTTGACCTATGCCTTGCCGTCTTCGATGCCGAGTTGCACGATGAGGTCTTCGCATCCAGGAGTCAATTTACGAAGCTTCTCCGCAATGACTTGTTTCTCACTGGTCGTTGCTTTGGTGAGTTTGCCTTGAAGCTTTGTGACGGTTTTGCGGCGATGACGTCGACGCTTAATTTCTTTCATGCGGTTGCTGATGCCACCCATTACGAATCTCTCCTTTATAGTTCCTAGTTGTTTTTATACTGTAAAGTAGTAAAGTTCGGGCGTCAAAGGTAACCACTGTGGCTCGGGCACGAAGCGATGTAAGATCATGTAAACATTGGTCGAGATTCCGGCTGATGCGTCACTCGGACGGGTGGCAGAGCGGTTGAATGCACCGGTCTTGAAAACCGGCAGACGTGAAAGCGTCTCGTGGGTTCAAATCCCACCCCGTCCGCCTTATTCAACAGGTAATAAAACCTTCCAATAGCACGAGTGCCCTAGATCTATTCAGAAGGCAAGGCACCTGCAACAAAAGCATCACAATGAGGATTTGCTGATAAATCTGGTTTGTGACACGTGCAGGTGCATCGAATAGACGCTCTCGTAATTCCCAAACAACCGTCCCAGGGGAAATCCTATGACTTTGATACGCCACGAGGCCCGTATTGGTTTGTCTTTATTCACACTTTTTCTTGGTGGCTTTACCATCACGCATTTGAGAGGTGCGGAGCAAACGGAGTCGATGCCCAACGTTCTCTTTGTCATTGCTGACGATTGTACATTCCGTGACATCGGTTGTTATGGAGGTCAGGCACTCACACCCAATATTGATTTGCTAGCAAAGCAGGGCATGCGCTTTACACACTGTTTCCAGCAAGCACCAATGTGTTCACCCACACGACATGCGATCTACACAGGTATCTATCCTGTAAAGAGTGGAGCCTATCCGAATCACACGTTTGTCAAAGATGGTACGAAGAGTATTGCTCATTACTTAAAGCCTCTTGGCTATCGAGTCCATCTCAGTGGCAAGACACATATTGGTCCCAAGAGTTCCTTTCCCTTTGAGTATTCAGGAAAAAGGAATCCTGATTTCAAAGCGATCGATCAATTGCTGATCGAATCAAGCCGTGACGGGACACCGTTTTGTATTTTTGCATGTTCCAACGAGCCTCATGGGCCATGGAATAAAGGCGATGCGTCACAATACGACTCATCGACCATTACATTGCCACCCTACTTCGTGGATACCAAAGAAACTCGTGAGAATATGGTCGACTACCTTGCTGAGATCACCTATTTCGACGGACAGGTAGGCGAATTGCTTACGCTGTTGGACAAGCATGGAATCGCAGGAAACACCATGGTTGTGGTGGTCAGTGAGCAGGGGTCGAGTTTTCCGTTTGGTAAATGGACTTGTTATGACACCGGCTTGCAGAGTGCTTGTATTGTTCGCTGGCCTGGTCAGGTGAAGGCAGGCTCAGTTACGGATGCCATGGTTGAGTACGTCGATATTGCACCAACCTTCATCAATGCAGCGGGAGGAACCCCAGAGGCTGCTATCGATGGCAGGAGCTTTGTTTCTGTGTTAACGGGCGAAACGGATACGCACAAGCGTTTTGTGTTTGGCGAAATGACAACTCGAGGAATAAATAAAGGGTCTCCTTACTTTGGTATCCGTTCGGTTCGGTCAGAGGAATACAAATACATCGTAAATTTTACGCCAGAGGTCACCTTTCAAAATGCTTGTACGACTTCAATTATTTTTAATTCGTGGCGTAAAAAAGCTTTAGCCGGTGACAACGAGGCCGCTGAAAAAATATCTCGGTACGAAAATCGACCTGCGGAAGAGTTCTATGCAATTCAGGAAGATCCATATGAGTGGCATAATCTTGCGAATGATCCTAATTACGCAATGCAAAAAGCCAAGCTCAAGCAAGAATTATTAAGCTGGATGGAAGAGTGTGGTGACAAGGGGCAGCAGACAGAGCTTGAAGCTTTGGAACACCAAGGAAGGAAGAGACAGTCAAAAGACACTGTTCGTGTTGAAAAAACGGGAAAACTGTAAAAAACGGCAGATGATCTGCGGCGGAGAGTCGTTTTAAAGGTGTCGTTTTTTTGTCCGGTTGTTCACACGGCCAGAGTCGGTGACGATTTGTGTTTTAATTCTGCTAGTTCAGTCCTTAACTTTTTCCAACTGAATTGCCTGAGCCCATTCATCAAATTCTTTCGCCATGCGTGAGACGAGATCTGGCTTGCGGGTAGCAAGGTTATGCTCCTCATATGGGTCATGAACCAGGTCGTAGAGTTCCCAGTCCAGGCTCTGCTTCTTTTTATTTTTTATGGATCGAACAATTTTGTAAGGTGTACTCGTCCATGCCTCCATGCCATTGCAGTGAAACCCAATTGGTGGACGTTTATAGTTTGTCTCTTGTTCGATGATAGGCAGTAGGTTTATGCCGTCGTAGGTGCGGTCGTCCGGTAGTGGTAACCCAACTGCGGCCAGAGCGGTTGGAAAGTAATCACTTGTTACTGCTGGAAAATCTGTATGCCGAGATTTCTTAATTCGTGATGGCCATTCAAGGATTCCCGGGACTCGGAGTCCGCCTTCGTAGCAATCTCGTTTCCACCCGCGATACGCTCCGGTGGATCCGAGTGCTGTATAAACAAACTTGCCATTTTGAGCGACGGCTGCCTTCGGGTTCTTTTTACCCTTCAGGTTTGGTCCATTATCACTCGTGAACCATACCATTGTGTTGCTGGCAAGATTTTGTTTTCTTAAAGCCATACGAAGTCGACCAATCTGATGATCAATTGCCGTGATGTTGCTGAAGTAGATCTGTTCCTGCTCGGTACAGTCGCTGTAAGAAGCCATAAGGTCAGGGTTTTTGCCGAGTGGCGTATGCACATTATGAAACCAAATAAAAGCAAGGAAGGGCTTGTTTAATTGCTGTTGCTGCTGGATGAAGGTGATTGCCTTATTCATGACAATGGCAGCGTCATCACCTTGCAAAGATGCTTCTTGTCGTGCCTCGGCGAGAGGTATATTTCTACCGTTATGCCAGTAGCAGGCTTTAATACCTCCTTTCCCCAATTTGTTGTACGGGTTGAATGTGCGGAGAACGTTGTGGGTTGAAAAGCACTCTTGGAATCCAGCGTGCCACGGTGGCATTACATGAGGACCAGCGGTCTCAGTGTCAAATCCACCAACATGCCATTTTCCGAAATGACCGGTAACATATCCGTGTTCGGTAAGAACTTCTGCAAGGGTGATTTCATTTGCTGGGAGATGTCCCTCGTTAGCAGCCAAAGGGCCATTGATATCCATTCTCCAATTGTTCCGGCCAGTGAGGCACGATGCCCGCGTCGGGCTACATACAGAGGCACCGGCATAGAAACGGTCAAAACGAAGGCCGGATTCCGCCATTGAATCAAGATGGGGCGTTTTCAAAATCGGATGTCCGTTATAGGCAACATCCCCCCAGCCCTGATCGTCACTCATAACGAAGATCATGTTTGGTCGATCATCAGCTCTTGTATTTTTCAGAAGTACTAAGGCTGGTACTAATGCAGCAAGGAAGGCAACTGTTCGCATAGTAGAAAAGTGATTCAGTCGGTCTCGTCATAGAATGAATAATCAGAGTGATTGTAAAGTTGTTTTTTGGCGGCTTCCTCAATGTCGTTTGAGTGAAGCCACCTCGTTCCAAGTTTTGAAGTCCAGAATGGATGATCTTCTTCAAGGTGAGACGGCAGGCTCGCAATAATGGCCTCTAATCGCTGGCGGTCTTGTGCATGTGAAGCTTCACCGTCAACCCGTTTATAGTTTCGGCCAAAGCGGGAGTCGCTTGTATAGTAAAACCGCCCTTCTGGTTTTCCGTAGAATGGCGAGACTGCTTCAAGAAGATGGGTTTTGGTCCGAACGACTTGTACCGGTCCTGTATAGGCATAGATCCATTCACGGTGGGTGTCTGTTTTTGCTGTTAAGAAAGGCAAAAGGCTTTTTCCATCAAATGCGGTGTCCGTCGGGGGGGTAGTCCCTGTCATGTCGAGCAGTGTTGGAGCAATGTCGGAAAAATCTGTTAATTCATCCGTAAGCCCTCTTTTCTTGATGCCAGGGCCCTGGACGACAAATGGTACATGGACGCCACGCTCTACTCCTCTGTCCTTCGCGGTCACCGCTGTGCCATTGTCAGCACAGAAAATGAAGTAGGTGTTGTCATAGATTCCTAATTGCTTTGTACGGGCAACTAATTTACCAATCAGTTTGTCAAGATGCTCAATGAGATGAATAAATCGTTGCTGACGCTCTTGTTCATATTGATTCATGACTTCGAGCTTTTGATCACGCTGCATTCCTGCCGTATCAGGTTTCTCCTGCTCAATGTCCAAAACATCACCATGGTCAGGCGTCGTAGAGTAAGGGCCGTGTGGAATCACCGTCGGCCAATATGCCAAGAAGGGCTGCTTCTCACGTGTCTTTTGCTCAACAAAGTTGAGTAGGAATTCGAGTCGCTTATCCGGACCAAAATCATTTTTATCGACTGGAACATAATGTCCATTTTGCACCATTGATGGATACCAATACCGTGTATCCGGCAAAGTAACGTCATCCCGTTGGCCTGTCGTTATTGGGTTCGTACCAAAGTGAGATTCAATTTTTCCAGGACTTTCCCAGAGGCAATATTCATCAAAGCCGACAACACTTTCCCACGCCTCTTTAGCTCCACAGTGCCATTTGCCCGCGATAGCTGTTGCATAACCGGCGTCTCTAATCAATTTTGCCCAACTTGGTTGCGCTGTGAATAAGGTTCCACGTGAATCAAATGCCCACATGTCATTTCGAAAAACACCTGTCCTGTTGCCATAAACTCCAGTCATCAAGCAAGCGCGAGATGGGGCACAAATAGCAGGTGCAAAGCAGGTTCGAAAACAGACTCCGTTCGCTGCGATTTGATCAATATTCGGTGTGTGTGCTGAGTCTGCTTGCTCGTAGCATGAAAACATATCCGCGCTTACGTCATCTGCCAGAATCAAGATAATATTAGCGGGCTTCGAGCA
This sequence comes from Planctomycetaceae bacterium, assembly GCA_018694455.1. Lineage (GTDB taxonomy): Bacteria > Planctomycetota > Planctomycetia > Pirellulales > UBA1268 > UBA1268. The sequence goes on from JABHNP010000407.1 coordinate 8,214, forward strand.
GGCGATCGAAGGGGCAGTGAACAAAAAAAAGAGAATGCCAAACAGTTTTTTCATTTTTGATTGCGTGCAAGACGGTTGTTCTGAAGTGTTTCAACTAAGAGCTGTTCTTAGCGTTTAAGTAGTGAATGAGTCTACTTTGTTGCCGTAGGTTGCTAAAACGATACAGGTTTTTGTGGTTCGCCGGCACACGATCTGAATAAATAGCAATTCTATTGATGATCTGTTCCTACGTATGTCTTCGGCGTCCTGTCTCCACGAGCAAGTTCGCCAAGTCGTCGTGCGAGAAACTCATGGGAAATTTGAATTGCTTTTTCCCGACTACTCGTGTCGTAATCCCAGTATTCTTGAAGTATCTGTTCGCACTCGGGATAATGAGTGCCATCGTCGCCTATCCGCTGCCGCAAGGTAGCAAGCCGAGCCTTTAAGTCGGCGACGAGGTCAGTGTTCTCGGGGTTGTCGTATAGGTTGATCGTTTCAGCAGGGTCACTGGCAAGATCATAAAGTTCCCAGCCCGGTGGCGTGCGGTAGCCTCCGTCATAGTTGCAGCCATAGTAGAAGATAAGCTTGTGCGTTTTCGTTCGAATACCGACGTGTGCGGGGTTGTCGTGATGGGCCATGTGCATCCAGTACCGATAGTAGGTTTCCTTCTTCCAGCTATCGGGTTCGCGGCCGGTTTCAAGCAGCGAGCGAAACGATCGTCCTTGGATCGTACTTGGAATGGTTGCTCCAGCGTATTCCAGAAGCGTAGGGGCGAAGTCGACGTTCTCAACAAGTGTGTCAAAGCGTTGTCCGGGTTTCACCCGTTTTGGGTAACGAATCATGAGTGGCATTCGCTGAGACTGTTCATACATCCACCGCTTGTCCTGATAGTCGTGTTCCCCGAGCATGAAGCCTTGGTCCGCGGTGTACACGATGATCGTATTGTCAAGTTGCCCCAATGCTTCAAGTTTCTGAAGAAGCCGACCAATATTGTCATCGATGCCTTTGACACAGCGCAGAAATTTTTTCAGGTATGCGTTGTAGGCGAATTTTTTGTTTTCATCATCCGAGTAGTCATTTGGATCAAAATTAATAGGGAATTCATCTGGATATCGTGATGGCAAGTCGCTGAGGTATGAACGGCGAGGGTTTCTTCCGCCAATCGATGTACCAATGTGTGGGACAAGTTCGTCGCGGTCGCCACGCGTAGCAAGTGAGCCGAAGTGCGGGTTCATCTTCCAAAGTGAGGCAGGTGATGGAATGTCGATATC
>JABHNP010000279.1 GCA_018694455.1 Planctomycetaceae bacterium
CTTTAAGTACCTTTGCCACTGCATCGAGATTTGAATGACTCTCAGCCAACGTTCGACCTTCCGGCGCAACGTCGCGATCATGGAACGCATAAAACGGCGCATCGAGTTTCTCAAATAGTTCAAATGCCGCTCGAGCTCGGTTACATGCGTTGTCGACACTTTCAGAACCATCGTCCCAGGGACGTTGAAGCGTTGCCGCCCCGAATGGATCACTACCCGTTCCGCGGAAGGTATGCCAGTAGACCACCGTGAACCGAAAGTGTTCTCTCATGGTCTTCCCAGCCACCACTTCGTCGGGGTTGTACCAACGGAAAGCTAGGGGGTTTTTGGACTCAGGCCCCTCGTATGTAATTTTGGGAATATCGGGAAAGGCGGCCATGTGCTTTCAACTCCTCACAACGTAATCAAAAAAGAGTATGGTAATGATGTAAGGAACCAGTTCCTCTACAACACTATCAGTATCGAGAAATACAACCATGACACAACCCATGAATACAATCTTGCGCACGAGCTTACAATCAATGCGAAACCGTTTTCAGGCCACGCGAATCACACCGATACTGGTGGCCATTGGACTCGCAGCTCCTGCCATGCTCCAGGCAGAACAAGAACAGTGGGGCCATTGGAGAGGGCCAACCGGCAATGGTACAAGCCTCACAGCAACTCCACCCGTAGAATTTGGTCCTCAGAAAAACTGCCGATGGAAACAAACGATCCCCGGCCGTGGCTCATCATCACCTGTTATCTGGAACGATCAGGTTTTTATCACCACTGCAGTAGCTCTACGTCCAGGCGACTCTACACTTGACTTTCGCCTACTCTGCTTCGACAGAAAAACAGGGACGAAGCAATGGGAACACTCGTGCATTCAGGCTATTCCCCACGAGGGAACCCATAGTACAAATGGTTATGCCTCAGGATCACCCTGCACCAATGGCACGCACGTCTATGCCCACTTTGGGTCTCAGGGTCTGTACTGCCTTACCATGGAAGGCAAGCGAGTCTGGAACAAAGACTTTGGCAAAATGCAGACTCGCAATGAGTTCGGTGAAGGAAGTTCACCCACACTCGTCGACGACAAAATCGTAATTCCATGGGACCATGAAGGACCCTCACGACTTATTTGTCTCAACGCTAGTACTGGTGAAACACTCTGGGATGTTCCGCGTGACGAACCAACCTGCTGGGCAACGCCTCTTATTGTGTCTCGTGCTGATGGATCCAAACAGGTTGCCATGAACGGAGAAAATAAAGCGCGAGGCTACGATCTTGCTACTGGCAAAGAACTCTGGCAATGCGGTGGACAGACAGTGCGACCTGTTGCATCACCAGTTTCTGCCGATGGCCTTGTCCTTATTGGGTCCGGTTTCCGTGGGTCCTTTCTTGGCTGCTTTGACCTGACAGGCAAGAGTAATATTCAAAATTCATCCCACGTTCATTGGACGGTATCGCGAAACACACCTGATATCGCTTCACCACTTCTCCGCGATGGAAAAATCTGGTTCTACAAGGGCAAAACAGGACTCCTTACCTGTTTGAACATCCATGACGGTACACCAGTGTATGAACAGAAGCGTATCGAAGGTGTGAGCCACACGTATGCGTCACCAGTAGCTGCCAACGGCTTCATCTACATGACAGACCGAGCGGGAACAATAACTGTCATTCGTGACGGCGATAAGCCTGCAGTGATTGCAGTCAACGAGATGGGAGAGGGAGTTGATGCAACCCCAGCGCTCATTGACAAGGAACTTTTTATCCGCGGTGAGACAACGCTTTTTTGTATCACGGAAAACTAGACGGCCTCTGTCGGCTTAAGGTCTGTATTTTCCTCTGACATTACCTCAACCTGCCTGCGAAGCGCCTTATAGTCTGTTTTACCAGTTCCTAGCACAGGAATACTTTCGACTTTTTGAACGGCATCAAATCGCATTACGCCTCGCATCCCAGACTCCAGAAGTACGTCAGCAGCTTCACGGAACGCCAACTCCTCAGTTGTAAACAGGACTATCATTCTTCCGCCTGGTGTCTCTATACCTTCAACGGCAACTCGCGGGCCATTCTGATCAGCAGGAAACTTTTTCTGAAAAGGCACCTCAAGCGCTGGCAAGGAAACCATCTCCCCACCTGCTTTCAAAAATCGCTTCAGTCGACCTTGAAATTGGAAATACCCATCTCCATCTGCTGAGACTAGGTCTCCGGTGCGGTACCATTGCTGACCTTCAAATTCTACAAACGGACTTGGGCCATCAAAGGCGTGATATCCGTCGAAAATGGAGTCACCGCGTACCAGCAACATCCCGGTTTGCCCTCGCTCAACCTGCTTCATTGTTTCATGATTTACGACCCTTGCATCAACATGTCCTACAAGCTTCCCGATGCTGCCGTGCTTGTTTTTATCAATACGATTGGCTGCAACAACCGGCGAACACTCAGTAATTCCGTATCCTTCAAGAATAATTGCCTTTGATGCTTTTTGCGCGCAAAGTTCATGCGTAGTCTCAGGACACGCCTCGGCACCAGTAATAATTTTGCGAAGGCTTTGCAGTTCGTCTCCGGTTGCATTCGACAGAATGTATCCAAGGAATGTCGGAGTTGTGAATAATAACGACGGCTTATACGTGCTAATCAGACGCACAAGACCTGGCGCGTCGGTTGGATCTGCATACCGAACACTCCGGATACCTGATAATTGTGGCAACAGAATATTGCCCGTGAGACCAAACGAGTGAAATGGAGGCAGGAAACCGAGCAGGCTGTCAGTGTGGTCTGGTTCAAGAACAGCGAGACTGTCGTGGATATTCGTGAGCAAATTCAAATGAGTCAGGGGAACTGTTTTTGGCGTCGACTCCGACCCCGATGTAAATAGAAATACTGCAGGATCACGTTCATTCTGATGCGGCACAGCATGTAAGAACGAGGATGGTCGGGCATACGCTCGAGTCAGAACACCCAACGCTTCAATTTTTTTGATTGACTTCTTCACATCCTCAAGGAAGACATATTCTGCACCCTCCATCGTAATACCAAGTCGATCAACCAACCGACTCGATGACACGACTGTTCGTACTCCTGTTACCTCAATTCCATGAGCCAGGCCTGAGGGACCAGTTGTCCAATTCATCATGACCGGTATTTTTCCGGCAAGGTGCATTGCGTAGAAAACAATATCTGCTGCAACACTTGCCGGGAGCATGACTCCGACATGCTTCTCTGGAATCTTCGCGAAACGACGTGCCATCAAGGTGGCTGCGACGAGCAGCCGTCGTCGAGACAGGACCCCAGACATCGGATCACCAGTGGCCGCAACGCCTGGCGTCTCAATCATTCGTCGCACGAATGCAGCAGCCACCGTGTCGTCGAGTAGCCAGGGTGACTTTCCTGCAGCGTTTTGGCCAATCCCAGGCACTACACCCGAAAACCAATTTTTAGGCACTGCATCCTCTTTGCCTGAAGGCCTATTCGATACAAGCTTCCCATCTGCAAGTGCCCAGAGGCTGCCAAGCGTTTCCACAACAGCATCACTCTGAAAACCAAATTGTTGTTCAATCCTTAATGCGAGTTCCATCCTATCAAGACTGTCCAACCCGATTTCTTCAAGCTTTGTTTCCGCCAACCGCTCGTGATCACTCAGGTCTCGCTTCAAAAAAGAAGCCACCAACTCATTCACCTGCTCGATGGTTTTGGGCGTAATCGTATCCACATCAATGCCTTTTGTTGCAGCTGATTGGTACGAGCCTTCGGAGGGACCGAACAGCCAGCTATAACGAATGAATAGCGGAACTTCTGGTGCGTCTTTATTAAACCAGTCTTCAAGTCCTCGGTTAAACGCCTCTCGCGACTCTGTTAGCAGACTGTCTCGGTCTTGCGTCTCTATATGCAGATGAACATTGCGCTTTGGAAGAAAAAAGAAAAGGCCTCCAAAGAGCCACCCCAGTGCTTCCAGCACGCTATATGTTAGATCTGGTGTCTGTCCCGTTCGTGCACACCCCCAAAGA
>JABHNP010000217.1 GCA_018694455.1 Planctomycetaceae bacterium
CTCACTTTCAACTTTATGTCAACGTCCGTTACGCATGCATCCAGAGTTTTTCTGCGCATCGTCCCAATACTTTTGCCTTTTCTTTCACCTATGTCGCTAGTTCTTCTAGCCGATGGGGGACCGGAACGTCTTATTGATCACTTTCCGGAGGCTGCTTCATCCGGATGCATGGCATGCCACCAAGAAGTAGAGCCAATCCGAGAAGTTGGTTCCGAGATGCTCAACCAGATCATGGCGAAAGGAAAAGCCATGGGCGATCCCGCTGGTTGTATCGTGTGCCACAACGGCGACCCAAACGAAACCCAAGATGCCGCAATCGCCCACGGGGGTGCAAATTTCTACCCGGACCCAGGCAGTCCTTGGGTCAATGAAAACACCTGTGGAACGTGCCATGAAGACCAAGTAAGAGTCCAGTGGCAGAGTCTCATGATGACAGAAGCGGGGAAAATACAGGGCACATGCTGGTCGTTTGGAGCACTTACCGGATACGAACACAAGTACGCAAACTACGCCGTGAAAAACCCAACCGATCGATCCACTCGATTGGGTACAGAGGCGTACAAGGAATACATGGAGGCGCTTGCCAAACTCGAGCCAAACGTATTTGTCAATGAACACGAACCACTTCCAGAGGCGCTCGGCTTTGACGAACTCGACAAACTCAACGATGACCCTTCGCTCGCTGCGTTCACATACATACGGCAAGAATGCAACCGTTGTCACCACGGTGTCAAAGGCCGTTCATCTCGTGGTGACTTCCGTGGCATGGGTTGTTCCAGCTGTCATGTTCCATATGGCAATGAAGGCTTGTACGAAGGCGCAGATATTAGCATCTCAAAAACTGAAACGGGTCATCCCCTTACGCATCAGATTCAAGGCACCCGGGACGCGGACGTTACGATTCATGAAGTGACCTATCACGGTCTTGCTGTCGAGACGTGCACCACCTGCCACAACCGGGGAAAACGTATTGGTGTTTCATTCCAGGGCCTTATGGAAACGCCATACGCCTCACCACTTGATGAGAATGCTCAAGACCAGCCCGGCCTGCATACAAAGCACTATATCGCTATGGAGCAGGACATCCATTACCAAAAGGGCATGAAATGCCAAGACTGCCATACCTCTATTGATGTACACGGCGACGGATTTCTCGCAGCAACAAATCTGGCAGCGGTACAGATTGAATGCTCCGACTGTCACGGCACACCAGATCAGTTTCCCTGGGACTTACCGCTTGGCTTCATGGATGAATTTGCCGTTGATGTCGCCGCTGGATCACCACGTGGCACCACTCCACACCAACTCCCACACACGTGGGCTGGTGCGAAATACGACAGCCAAGACGGGTTTCTCCTCACAGCAAGAGGGAATCCCTATGAAAATGTTGTCCGAGATGGAGACGAGGTTGTTGTCCACACCGCTGAAGGAAAAGATCTTCGACTGAAACCTCTTAAGAAACTTGTCGAAGAAAAAGCGATCAGCCAGCGGGGCCTGGTCGCCATGCAGGGTGTTTCGAAACATTTAAGTCGTATGGAGTGCTACACCTGCCACGCAAGCTGGGCTCCACAATGCTTCGGCTGTCATGTGAAAGTTGACTTCAGCCAAAAAGATCTCTGTCCGGAAATTGATTCATCGCGACAAGGGTTCGACTGGATTGCCGCCGGCCGTAAACATGCAACCGAAGAACACCGGGCTGATTCAGGTGAGGCCGACTATGATCTTATGATTCCTGGCAAGATCAGTGAACTGCGAAGCTATCTACGCTGGGAAGAACCAATGATGGGTGTCAACGGCGAGGGCAGAGTGACCCCACTCGCACCGGGCTGTCAGCCCTCAGTCACAATTATTGGGGCGGACGGTGAACCTATCCTGACAAACCATATCTTCAAAACACCTGCCGGGCTTGAAGGCAGTGGTGACGAGGGCCAGCTAGCGATCGACATGAGCCCTGTTCAGCCACACACCATGACAAAAAACGCACGAACCTGCGAGTCATGCCACGCATCGGACAAGGCACTTGGACTTGGTATCAACGGTCCCCGGAACTGGGATGAGAAACACGTCGTTGATCTTGAAACAACTGATGGCACTATTCTTCCTCAGTCAGCGCGAACCCAAATGGGTGCGATTGAAAACCTGGATCATGACTGGTCGCAGATTGTGGACGAAGAGGGAAACCAACTAGCTACGGTAGGTCATCATTGGAAGCTCTCTCGCTCGTTGAACAAGGATGAGATCACCAGGATTTCACGAAAAGGTACATGTGTTGCCTGTCACAAAGAGATTCCTGAAAGTGACGTCGCCGTAAACCTTCTGCACCACGTCGCTAAATACACTGGCAATCTTCCAGTTTCATCAGAAGAACATGGTAAACTGGTGAACAAGATTCTCCTCACATCAGCCTGGGGGCAGGTTCTGTTGGCTACCGGAGTTCTCGCCGCTGCGATTGGCGGTGGATACTGGGCATCGACCCGTCGAAAGAGGTCGACTTTGTAAGAATTGAAGCCATGCTAGCCATTTGAAACTGAGCTAGCCATTTGAAACTGAGCTAGGGAATGAAGGCTAAGCTAAGCTTTTGCAAGATCTTTCCGGGTCAGAAGCAGGCCACATCCAATGAGAATAAGTTGGCTGAGTACATACCCCATAAGAAGCATGAGGACACCACTCGTAAAGCCATAGCTGTGCAAGCCGATTCCGAGTTGATTTGTTCCAAACCAACTCCAAGCGGTGATGATATTGCCACCTATCGCAAATAATGCAAAGCCACGTTGTCCAATCCATCGATCCCAGCGTGCATGTAGGACAGCTGCATTCCACAAGACGATCATAAGCGCCCCGTTTTCTTTTGGATCCCATCCCCAAAAACGACCCCAGCTATCGTCAGCCCACAGACCACCTAGCACAGTGCCGATAAAGCTAAAGAAAAGTGCAAAACATACAACGCCGTACGTCATGCGGTAGAGCCGATCCTGCACCCGGGCGACTGTCTTTGCATCAGACTGTTTTGTTTTCACATTTCCCACCCACATGCGGTGCACAAGTGCGCACGTCCCAAGCAGACCCGCCAGAAACGTTGCCCCGTACCCAAGGGTCACCGTAACGACATGTGTGGAAAGCCAAAATTGCGTATCCAGCACTGCCTGCAGCACATGCATCGTATCACCGGTATCAAGCCCATACGCCACCATCAAAGTCAATGCTCCAGACAACGCAGCGGCTAGATTCCCAATACCCATACGAAACAGCACTTCTAGACCCAAGCCTGCCACAACACATCCCCACCCGATGAAAATCGCTGAAGAATATAAATTCACAACAGGCGGTCTGCCCGTCAGCCAGATCCTCGCGCCAATCGCGAAGGTGTGGAGAATAAGAGTCCCAATAAGGAGCCAAGTCACAAACTGATTGAGTGGCTTATGCCAGGCAAGGAAACTTACAAATGACAGCACGATGGCACATAAATATAACCATCGAGAAATTGATGTCGGATTAAATCCGTTATACCACGACTCAAAAGCAGCTTTGCCTGTCGTCTTTTGTACAATTGGAAAAGGCCGAATAGCCTCTTTATAATCGACTAATTTCGAATTGAACACACTCGCCTGTTTTTCAACTGATGCGAGAAGTTCCATGAAGGGAAATATTGCGGGATTTGGACGGTAGGCTGGCTGCCCTTCGCGACCATCAAACATGCGTGCAACCATTGCCCTCGTGACCGCAGAATAAAGCGACTGCCATTCACCCGCCGGGCCTGCCGCCACCTGCTCCGGGTCTTGAACACCGTCCGGTGGAATAGCCGCCGGTGGATGCTCCTCATCAAGGAGACGAGACCGTTGTATAGTCAACCGTAGCTGCTCAATTGCTGCTTGCCGTGACTCCTCGTCAGTGGCATCTATACGTGGTGGTGCAGGGGTGTCGTAGGCAAACCGAATGACGTCGTAGACCATCATCTTGCGATTAATCTCAGCACATTTTTTCTGAAAGAATGTCCTTTTCTCTGGCATTACCTCTCGAGCTTTCGCAATCTGCTTTTGAAGCGATTCTCGACCGCCCAGCAATTCATTCAGCGTATATCGATGCCCCGATCGCCGAGTCAGATCAAATAAATCAAGGACCTCGCGGGCATCAATCCGGAACACAGGTGCATCTCCCACCCAGTCCGCATCTGCCATCACTGCAAGAAGCCACTGAGTTGCCGAGACCGTTCCGCTAAGACCCTTCTCGGCTGCTGGCATCTTGACTGACGTTCTGTTGCTTAGCAACTGCAGTGTGTTCCTCGCAACAGTGTCAAGCGGTTTCACACGACCTTCATGCATGACAGGAATTTCTCCAGCACCGATCCAATTCGATTCACCAGAGGATAATTTTTTAACCCGTGCAGCTGGAATCGCAATCATTCCAACAAGAGAGAGTGCAATCACCGGAGCAAGCCAGTACCTTTTTCGTGACGAACTCGTGCCATCGCCCGCACGTCCCATCTGTTTTTTGTTCGCCTTTTTTTCAGTATTCGTTAATTCGGCAGGCTCACTGTCCTGCTCAGCATTGACGACCTCTCGCTCATGCCGATCTGCAAACCGAACAAAAGTCCCACCAAAGTGAGCCAACATGCCCCAGAACGCAAGTACGCACGCAACATACGGAATCAGCCAGCCTGCATTTTCCACAACCTGCAGGCCCGTCATCTCACTGATGCTGCCATCAGCAAGTTGCACCTTAGAATAATTGCTCTGGAAGAAGGTCTCTCCCCTATACCTCACCGGATTATTCATCCAGATTCGACCTGGCTGTTCAGCTCCGGTCGAATCATCTGTGAAAGTCACAAAAGAAGAATAGTCACGAGGAGTCTCACTCGCCGAATAATTAATCCTCCGGACGTCATTAAGTTTCACTTTGTACGGCTTATATTGCCGACGGAATCGTAGCTGCAGCCGCCACTGACCAGAGTCTGTGTCAATCGTGTCACACACATCTCCGTCGACCTCCATGAACAACTGACTACGATCATTCATGAATTGTGGAACAAGAAAAATACCGAGATTTTTACCACTCTTTCTGTCAACGAGTTGAACATACGCTGCTGCGACATTACTTTTGGACGAGGCTCCACCCTCAGGTGGTCTTTGCATAGCAAGCCAATCTTCACCAAGGCCTGATGTGGCAATATTTTCAGCAAAGGGCCCAACTCGTGTTACCGACGCATTCGGAAAATACTCAAGTACCTTGATGTCAAAGGGAAGATCATCCAGCACAAGAGGCTCACCACCAACCCTCGCTTTGAGCAGCCGACCAGAAACTGCAGTCACTGATTCTGACTTCTCACCAGCCTGAGCTATCTGAACACACGCCAACTCCATTTCGTCAGTTCGGCAGACCATATTCGATGACTGCCCTTCCACTAGATTAAGCCGTTCCTCAATCTGACGATCCCCAAACGCGAACTGCCCAAACATCAGCATGCCGACGGCAATGTGAATCAACACATTTCCACCACGAGCACCAAAAACCATAATGAGGCCAGCTAGCAATACAAGAGAAGCAACACTGGACTGCATCAACTGCCACATGATCCGTAACCCCGGCTCGTTCATCCGCCACGATTCACCACCAAACAACATACCGACAGCAGCACCGCCAGCACTAATTGCCGCAATGGCAAGTGAGATGCGAACAAGCCGCCGGCGATTACCGGTAAGAGCCACAGCTGCAAGACCCACCGCCGCGACAGCAGATCCTACCTGCATGAGTTGCCAGACTGTCGCATAGGAAAGGGGTGGTTTCCCCTGCAGGCCATCTGCCTGATGCCCTGTGAAGATGACCAGAAGAGCCAGCATTCCACCAACAATAGACACCACCGTGCCCCACAGTAACCTCGAACCCTTTGAGGCAATATGGAAGCGGGTTGCCTTTGCAGCAATCAGGTTGACCAGAAGAATAAATCCAATCGTGGCGCCTCCGGGAAAGGGAAACCAACCTACAAGTGACGATTCACCAAAAACAGTTACCGGGAAGAAGTCCGAAAATGGAACCTGCGCAACCCAACAGTTGAAATATTCAGCCTTCACTTCCGGAAGACTTTTTTCATCCTGAGCAAGAGTTCCCACAAACAACAAAAAGGTTGCTGCAAGAAACATCACAACCGTAATTTTTAAAGACCCAAGCGCACGAAGGCCTTGCCATGCAGTCTTTTGTGCAGAAAAATCTGTCACCTGACGGGAAGCCCCATGCTGGAAAGGCACGCTACCTGTCGCCATAATAAAAGTCCTTTTCTCTTTACTCTTCTACCACTGATTCAGCAGCACTCATCCGCAAGGTTGCCATGAATTGAAGAAACTTCTTCTGTTCTTTTTTAGCAACGGCAGAGGCCCCCTTAAACTTAACGAACAACGTCATCTCCTCGGTCATTGGCAGCATGCCTCCTAGAATGGCTTCTACATCATCGCCAGCCTCATCACCAGACTGCGTGAGCAAGACAACAGTTGCTTTTTTTCCCTGAACATCAACACTGCCAGCCTTTTCCATTGCCGAATCAACCAAGCTCGAGATAGTCTCAGCCGAAGCATCTGCATCAAGCTGTTTCTGCCACCGTTCAACATTACTCCGAAGTGTTCCAGCTGCCGGAATGATCGAAACTTCCTGCCCGTCACCAATCGCCAGTGTCGCAAGACGCATGCCGGTAGGCCCGGACAACTCAGTCCAGCCTGCTGGAAGGTCGTACTCAATTTCCGAGGGCCGCTCCCCGGCAGGCCGACGAGTCGGCCGAGCAATATCAGCAGGAGAGAGTGTCTTCTCCTTCGGGGAAATATATCTCCGGATATCGGTACTACGAATCGCAGCTTTTGAATTGCATCCAGAAACGCAAAGCGAAGCGATGATAAGCACAAGGCCCGAGGTCATGTAGGGCTTGCTTCGAAAAAGTATCACCAAGAAGAAACAACTCAATAAGCATGGGCGATTCACTGGCATTCCAATCAAAAATACATTTAAATTCGACACATTACGATTTGATATTCAAAAAAATCGTTTCAGAGGAAATGTCGACTGAATAAACTATCTTACTGAAAACGTTGCCACCTTAATAAGAATAGGCAAGGAATCTTATAGTACCCAGCATTATCGTCCAATTGGACGAATTACACGCTCTCCAGACCAAAACACTAGGATAATTGAAAATTACTTCTCTGATATCCGTGGGCGAGCAAGGCCCGGCTTGCTCAGTCAGATGCGCAGTGCGAACGCCAGGGAAGTTTGTACAATTAAAAATCTGGAAGGCTATCTTTTCCTTTAACGTATATGCTGAAACAACAACCCAACCAGACAGAACTACACGCGTGGGATAAAAATCACGTATGGCACGCCTTTACTCAAATGGCGGAATACGAACCACTCCTCATTGAACGTGGTGAAGGTGTCTACCTGTTTGATACTGAGGGTAATCGTTACATCGATGGCTCTTCCAGCATGTGGTGTAATGTGCACGGCCACCGACACCCACGACTTGATGCGGCAATCACGAATCAACTTGCCAAGGTCGCGCATACTACCAACCTTGGGCTCTCAAACCCAACAACGGTACGTCTTGCTCAGCGACTCGCTGATATCACGCCAAATGGACTCGAGAAAGTCTTTTTCTCTAGTGATGGGTCCTCAGCTACCGAGGCAGCATTAAAGATTGCTTTTCAATACTGGCATCAGTCAGAACGCGAAGGTGCGAACCCATCTGCGCAGCCAACTTCACACCGAACAAAGTTTGTTGCGCTCGGCGAGTCCTACCACGGAGATACCCTTGGTGCAATTGGCGTCGGGGGTGTCGATCGATTTACATCAATCTTTTCACCATTGACCTTCAAAGCGATTCGCGTCCCGACTCCTGGCATGACACCAACCCTGTCTCCAACGGCAGATGGTGGCCCGCGAACTGACCCGAGCAGCAGGCGTACAACAGCGGCAGAAGCACTCGCTTATCTCGAGCAACTTTTCCGGAATGAAGGCAACGACATTGCTGCACTAATTATGGAACCCCTGATTCAGGCTGCTGGCGGTATCCTTGTACACCCCCCAGGATTTCTCAAAGCGGTACGTGCACTCACTAGGCGATACGACATCCTTCTTATCCTGGATGAGATTGCCGTCGGCTTCGGACGAACTGGAACAATGTTTGCCTGCCAACAAGAAGATGTCTCTCCTGACATCTTATGTCTGGGAAAAGGGCTTACCGCTGGATACCTTCCGATGGCCGCAACAATCACTACCGAAAAAATATGGGAGAGTTTTCTTGGCTGCCATAAAGACGGGCGTGCTTTTTATCACGGACATACCTTTGGAGGGAATCCGCTGGCAGCCGCAGTCGCACTCGAATCATTGAACATTTTTCAAGAGGAACAACTACTTGACTACCTCCCGGAACGGATAGCACAACTCCAACGTTATGTAAAAAAAATTGCTGAGCTTCCACATGTTGGAGATACGCGACAGTGCGGGCTCGTTGCAGGGATCGATCTTGTGGCGAATAAACAGACCGGAGATGCCTACCCTTGGGAAGATGCGATGGGAACACGAGTGTGCCTAGCTGCACGGCAGCACGGCGCTCTCTTAAGGCAGCTTGGCGATACGGTTGTCATTATGCCGCCATTATGTATTCGCTCTTCAGAGCTTGCAGATCTTCTCCATGCGGCGGAGTCTGCCATCCGGGAAATTACCGACGTTGCCGTAAGTGTCCCATCTGGCAACCTATTGGCGTAGCCCTCTACTTTGCTAAGGCTGCTTTTGGCCTGTCACGATACAATAATAGGCTCCGACCTCTTTGCCATCTTCTGTCTTGAAAAAAGGTGCAAGTTCATATGAACCGGGCTGGAGCGAGAGCGACATCTGAACACTTTGGCTGTCCTTGCCAACTAAGACTGCTGACTTAACGTCACCATTGATTCGCAGACCAGCTGAAACTATAGGAATTGCCTCACCAGGTGTTTCACGGAACGCTTTACTTGCTCCCGGTACAGCAGCACCAGCAGGAAGACTGCTCGCGAGAGACTTGTTAGCTTCCGTCGGCCAGCGCCTCAATTCAAAAGTGTAGGTACCGGGTTCCATAACTTTTACAGCCCAGAAGCTTCCAGAGGCTGTTTGACTCACATCTGCCTCTCCTTGGTTCTTTTGTCCAGATTTTTTTGGGCGGTATCCCATCGCTGCGCGGACCATGTGCTGATTCCACGGGGGCGTGCCACCAATCCAATCATGACATGTCAACGCAACACGTGGTGCTTCCTGTGCGCCCAGATAAATCTCAGTCGTCTGCAGAAATGTAGGCTCCAACTCGGCCCACCAACTATCGTAGAAAGCCTTCATCTTTTTCACCTGCTGCGGGTGATTAGCGGCTACATCTTCTGTTTGACCTGGATCTTTTTTGATCTCAAAAAGTTGCGACCCATTGATAAGCCTCCATTGCTGTGACATGACTGCCGTCTTCCTCCATTTAATTGGATCACGGATTCTTTGAGAATCAGTCACAAGCATGCGATCCGCAACGGCGGACTCTTCTTTTGGATCAAGAAGTGTTTCAATTGAAACGCCATCCCACCGAACCGACTGAGGTTTTTTTCCTCCGGCGAGCCCTACAATAGTTGGCACAACATCAACGGCATGACAGAGAATGTCGCACTGATGCCCCATGTCCCAACCAGCTGCTGGCCAATGCGCGATGAATGGAACACGATGCCCACCTTCATATTCACTACCTTTTTTACCACGCATGCCGGCGTTAAAAACTTCATTGCCCGTGGCCGTGCCATTATCGGTCGTAAAAATGAAGAGCGTGTTGTCAGCAACACCCAACTCCTCCAAAAATTGTCGGGTTGCACCGACGTTATCATCAATGTTTGTGATCATCCCAAAGAAGGCTGCAATCTTTGCGCTCTGGCCCGAGTACATATCAAGATATTTTTGAGGACAGTGCAGGGGACCGTGAGGCGCATTTGTACTGATGTATGCAAAGAATGGCTTCCCTGCCTCTACCTGTTCTTTCATAAAACTCTTCGCTTGGCTGAAAAACACATCCGTACAGAATCCCTTTGCCGGAACGACTGTACCGTTGTGAAAATACGAACCATCGAAATATGCGTTGTCCCAAACATCAGGAGTCTGTCCAACACCACCGCCGCCATGTCGATACACTTCACCGAATCCACGATCTTCTGGACGGTAGGGATAATTGTCACCAAGATGCCACTTCCCAAACATACCGGTTCTATAGCCGTTATCTTTCAATAACTGACCGAGTGTCACCTCGTTCTCTCGAAGCATTGACCGACCGTTGATGGTGTGCCAGACACCAGTACGATCTGTCCAATGCCCTGTCATTAATGCAGCACGAGTTGGCGAACATGTTGGCGCGACATGATAATCAGTCAGACTCGTTGATTCGGCGGCAAGTGCATCGATATGTGGAGTCTGAATAATTGGGTTGCCCGTATGCCCGAGGTCGCCATATCCCTGATCGTCCGCGATAACAATCACAATGTTCGGCTGGTCTGCGTTCACACAACACGCGGCAAACAGACTGACTGGCACCCCCACGCACAATAGAAACCATTTCATACCCCAACTCCTTATCGTCAGTTATTAGAAAGCAGATAAAGTAGAGTCTACTGAAATGGTCTCGTCACAGGAAGAACCGTTGTTTAATAAAGTGAGTGCTTTCCTTCAGCTACAAGGCAGAGAACCACTTGAAACTTTCTCTCTCTTATTTGCAAGACACGGTATGCTACGTCAACTAGTGATCTTCGCAAACAGTCTTACCAGACAACACTATTCGGACTCTTTCTCTCATGAGCCTTTTTGTCTTTGGACATCGAAACCCTGATACCGATGCGATCTGCTCGGCGATAGCCTACGCTGACCTTCTTCGACAAACAGGGCAACCAGATGCACTCGCTGCATGCTGCGGTGCACCCAATAAACGCACCGAGTATGTCCTCAATACAGCTGGCATAGCCGCCCCTAAAATAATCATGGATGTGCGTCCGGAAGTTGAAGACATCTGTCGCAAAGAAACCATTACCGCTTCTTTCGGTGACGCATTCTTCGAGGCATATCGCCGCATGCAGGAATGGGACCTTCGAGCAATTCCTGTAGTCGATACAGACCATCGAGTTGTTGGTGTCCTATCAGTTCTTGATCTTATGGAACTCCTGTTCCGCGATGAAGGAGATCCAATAAAATCAAGAACTGTCACAACCAATCTGAAGAAGATAACAAACGCTCTTGGCGGCTCGTTTCAGCACGAAGTTGACACTGAACGCAGCGATGAACTTCTTGTAATGGTCGGTGCAATGAGTTCTGACGGGTTCACAGCAAGGATGCAACAATTTGACAGAGACCGTATTCTCGTTGTCTGTGGTGACAGGCCGACAATCCAGCTACCAGCGATCGAGCAGGGCGTCCGTGCACTCGTGATCACGGGAGGCTTTGACTTGAGCCCAGGGCTTACTGAACTTGCAAAAGCGAGAGGTGTCTCGGTCTTGTTAAGTCCGTTCGACACCGTCAACACAACAACACGGATACGTTCCTCTCAATTTATTGATCCCGCTGTCGATCGGCAGGTTGTCACGCTTCCTGCAAAAATGAGAGTGTCTGAGGCTCGGTCAATTGTAGAACGATCAAAACAGCCAGTCTTCCCGGTGGTAGGTGACGACGGACTCCTTGCTGGAATTTCGTTTAAGTCTGACGTCATAAATCCTCCACGACCAAGGCTTGTTTTGGTTGATCACAACGAACTCACGCAAGCGGTAGCTGGAATTGAGGAAGCCGACGTCATCGAAGTCCTTGATCACCATCGACTCGGAGGCGGGCTGAAATCATCACAACCAATTCGTTTTGTCAACGAACCGGTCGGCTCTACATGCACACTTGTTGCACGACAATACCGTGACGCAGGGATCGAACCTGCACACGCAATTGCACTGTGCATGGCATCCGGCATCATTTCGGACACGCTTTTCTTAAAAAGCCCGACAACTACAGAAGTCGACAAAACCATCCTCGAATGGCTTCGCCAACGATGCTCGGCTGATCTAGATGATTTTGCGAAAACATTCTTTGAAATTGGCTCGGCGCTACGAACAAGCACCCCTGACGGTGTCGTCCAAGAAGATTGCAAGGAATTTATTGAGCGAGGCATCCGATTTTCAATTTCTCAAATCGAAGAAACAGGGTTTGATCTCTTCTGGGAAAGGAAGGATGAACTTCGAACCGCATTAGTTGAATATTCCACACAGCACAAACTCGATTTCTCAGCACTACTAGTAACTGATGTCGTCAGCAATGGCTCCCTACTCTTATTGTCTCGAGAGACCGAAGCCTGGGAGGAAATCAACTACCCACGAATTGATCCCGGCTTGTATGCTCTAAAAAATGTTGTCAGCCGAAAAAAGCAACTTCTACCGCTTGTCACACAACTAATTCAAACAGCAATGTTTTAAAGCTCAACGGTTCAAACCATTTTACTGAGCAACTGATTTACTTCCCTCAGCAGACCCACCGATTGGCGCACCCTCGGGTAGAGGACGACAGGCCGCAGAAACACCGAGGCGATGCAACTCTTCTCGGACGGCGAGATATTCTTCAAAACTATCTGGGTAACACCAAAGAGTTACTGTGGTTGCTGGAGTGACACTTGCCAGAATGTTCCGGAAACGAGATTGCCGAGCCAGGGCGTCAGGCAAATTCTCTCCAAGATCATAACGAGCCGGCTTCACTACCCACTCACGACTTCGCACGTACACCTGACCTACGCTTCGATTAACCTGCACCTCAATGACATAATCAAGCGCAAAATCCTGAATAGGCCCAACGGTCTCAACTCTCGACTCCATTGATGCCAGAGAACTTCCACCGCTCCTTTGAGTCTTCGCTTTTGCCCGATCAAACAGCTCTGTAAGTGGAATATACGCAATGCGACCAGCTGCAAGACGAAAGTGCAATTCATCTCCAGTGACTGTCCGGCCAACGGGTGTTGGATAGGCAAGGAGTTTTTTCGTTGCTTGTGGAGAATGACTGATACCATCTGCCTCGAGGTTGCATTGCTCAATCTCGTCTTTGAGGCGATCACTTTGAGCAGCCATTTCTACCCGTCTCGATTTATCTTCGTCTACTTTTTGCTTTTGTTCTTCAACTACCCGCCGTGTTGCAGAAACTGCTGTAATAAGATGCATCCTTGCATTGCTGGCGTCGGCAACGGTCAGAGCGAGTTGCGCGCCTTGCTCATCAAGCTCAACCAGCTCACTTTCAGAGGTAACAACTGCGTCCTCTAAGCGAACAACTTCCTCCATCAATTTCGTAACATCAGCACTACTGGCTTCCTTGGGCTTAAGTGAAATAGTTTGAACCCGGGCACCAATGACCATAACCAAAATAATAAGAATGCCGACAATGTTGGTCACAATATCGAGAAACGAATCTTGCCCACCGGCGTCTATGCGGCTTTCGCGTTGTCTGATCATAGACCCACCTCCGGACTCGTAGCGGCTGTTTCAAGCTTTGCGGTGCGCCGTATTGGTCGCTTCCTAGGCTTGGCAGGTGGTAACCGCCGAATGGCATCTGACGCCTGCTTCTGCCGTGTTTCAATACCACTATTTGTAAGTAACGTCTGTACGTCTGCTCGCCGGCCCGAACCATCCTTGGTCTCTGTCAAAACCAACTCGGGCTTCCAGTACAGCCGGTCTCCAGCAATGCCCCAACTTTCGACTCGTTGACGAATCGCGATCACGAGAGAATCAATTGATTGAACTGTTGGCCCCGCAACCGGTATTCGATACACAACCCGACTACCTGTATCGTCAAATAGACGTAACTCTTCGGCTGCGCACTCGATTTGAATCGGACGAGTCAGCGGAATGTATCGGTCCGATGTCGCAAAGCTTGCCCAGTCGCTCCCTCGAGCACCAGACAGCGACCCGCTTGCACCGCTCTGCTCTTCCGATGTCGAACTCGACATTGCTGGCGACCCCGCATTGGTCCCAGCTTGCATACCAATTGGCATTGGAATACCACCACCAGCGGAGCCACCAGGAGCACCGCCAGCAGTACTTTGGCTTTGCGAGGAAGACGTACCAGAACCGCCACCACCTTGATTCGATCCTGCGGCCTGCTGACTGCCCGAGGAAGCCATTTCAGTTCCATTAGGTGCTCCTTCGCCAGTCCCTCGCTGCGAACCGTTCGAGCCCTCTCCAGACTTGCCGTGACCACCACCAGACCCTCCATCAACAGATGACGAGATTTCCTTTCCTTGACCATTTCCAAAGTGTGATGCACCGGCCTGAGCTCTATCAATGCCACTTTGCATGCTCGGATCAGCAACGCCAGTCAGACTACCTATAGAAGTTGATCCTCCATTCCCAGAGCCAATGCCGGTTTCACTTTGGCCCTTCCCGAAGTGACTACCGCCAGAACTCTCACCAGCATTCATTGGCCGTCCAACAGCTGTATTTGCTGAGACCAGCTCTTCACGAGACGCACCCTGACCCTGCATCGCAGTGCCACCACGTGACTTGCCAGCTTTCGCCTGCTGCTTGGACCAGTCCCACTGGGACTGATCACCCAAGACAGATGGACCACCCACAGCAACAGCGCCACCACGCACCGATGCAGCCCTATACTGCTGCTTCACAGGACTCTTCCTACGAATATTAGACCGAGTCTGTGACAACCATTTCAGTCGATCTCTCGCCTCGTTGATTGCTTGCAACTCTGCATCTCGTAAGGCAAGATCCTTCTCAGGAAACGCAAGTCGCCAGTCCTCCTCAATGAGCTGATATCCAAAGTCACTACC
>JABHNP010000372.1 GCA_018694455.1 Planctomycetaceae bacterium
AAGTACTGTGTTTTTTTGATACTTCAAAAGCGCAGTGCCTCCGTCGAAAAAGAAAACAGCCTCTCGGCACACAAGTTGCAGCCTTTCTGCTAACGAAGGGTCTGTGAAGCGTTCCAGTTGACTGCTTCAGTTCATTCAGAAACACGTTGTAGCAACCGCCCACCGAGCGACTGAACCTGATTTCTTCAAGAATTTAAAAAGTGGAAATCAAATCCTTGCGACAAGAAAATCTTCAAAATCCCCCGTAAAAGTCGCACTCTCCTCGACGAAAGCACGATAGAAATCGAGTGCTTTGAAACCCCGTCCTTTATGGATGCCCCAATGGCTTGGGCGAGCAGTCCGCCTAGCTCGCCTAGGTCGGGGCATCTATATCATAATACATGCTGGATACTGCAGCCAAAGGCAGTCTATCCTAAAGAAGACGTAAAGGAGAAAACGTAAAGGCGGCACGTGTGAAACTCATTATTGCTATCATCCAACCAGATAAACTCGAACGAGTGAAACAAACTCTTTCAGAGGTCAACGTTTTTCGGCTGACAATTCTTGATGTCCAAGGATTCGGTCGACAACGAGGCCACGCTGAGACATATCGGGGCCACGAAATCGCCATCAATCTACTGCGTAAAGTGCAACTTCAAATTGCAGTCAATGATGAATTTGTCGAACCAACTATTCAAGCAATCCAAAGAGGGGGACGATCGACTGAGACTGGAGAAATTGGTGACGGTAAAATTTTTGTTATACCAATGGATGAATGTGTTCGGATTCGAACAGGAGAGCGTGGCGAAGAAGCCATTTAGGAAATTGCTTGAGTTTAAGATTGCTCGAGTTAAAAAATCACTCGGGTGATAAACATGATCATGTTTACAACTGTTGCGGATGAAGCCTTGGCTGTCTTCCCATAGCAACGCGATTCACAGCAGCGAGAAATGCTTTTGCTGAAGCCTCCAGTGAATCTGTTGATACGCCTCTCCCTCGATGTAATTCACCTCGATAACGCTCAGCAGTTGCTTCAAGTTCCACAGACACTTCTGCCTGTGCATCTTTCCCAACAGTGACAGCTTGGACACGGAAATCTCGACAGACCGTTGTGATACCCGTAAGTTTTTCAATCGCCAAAAAGATCCCATCGATCGGGCCGTCACCACTGGTGATTGATACGGCCTGACTTTTGCCATCTTGCTGAACACGAAGCATTACTGTCGGTGCTGCACCACTTTCACACGAAACTGAATACCCTTCAAAAACAAAGAGTTCTGGCAACACTGCAAACTGTTGTTCACAGAGAGACGCAATATCACCGTCATAGATTTCTTTCTTTCGATCAGCAAGCACTTTGAATTGTTCAAAAACTGTCTGCAACTGCTCCCCGCTTAACTGATATCCGAGCGCAGCCGCACGATCTGCCAGAGCAGCCCTACCGCTGTGTTTTCCGAGCACAAGGTTCGTGCGTTCTAAACCAACATCTTCCGGCCGCATGATTTCGTAGGTACTTCGGTCTTTTAACATGCCATCCTGATGAATACCTGCCTCGTGCGCAAACGCATTCCGGCCGACAATAGCTTTGTTTCTTGGTACCTGGATTCCGGTGATGTTGGCAACGAGTCGGCTCGTTGGGACTAAACGCTGCGTTACAACCTGACTTTCAAACTTGTAGAGGTCGCTTCGTGTCCGAAGAGCCATCACGACTTCCTCAAGTGAACAGTTTCCAGCACGTTCCCCAATCCCATTGATCGTACATTCAACCTGACCAGCCCCAGCCTGAACGGCAGCCAAGCTATTGGCCACAGCCAATCCAAGATCATCATGACAATGAACACTTAAGACAGCCCTATCGATGTTTGGGACCCTGCTTCTAATTGCATGTATCACATCAAACATTTGCTGAGGTGTCGCGTAACCAACTGTGTCAGGAATATTGACCGTAGTCGCTCCAGCATCGATAACTGCTTCGACAACTCGGCAGAGAAAATCTATTTCTGTGCGAGCAGCATCCTCGGGTGAAAACTCAATGTCTTCACAGCAGCCTCTCGCTCGGCTGACACCTTCGACTGCTCGTCGAACAACCTCATCTTCGTCCATGCGAAGCTTAAACTCACGATGTATGGCACTTGTTGCCAAAAAAACATGAATCCGTGGACGCACTGCTTCAGAAAGTGCTTCCCATGCACGGTCTATATCCTTGTCACTACATCGAGCAAGACCACAGATAATCGGCCCTTTTACAGCGCGGGCGATTTCACGCACTGACTCAAAATCACCCGGTGAAGCAATTGGAAAACCAGCCTCAATAACGTCTACGCCTAGTTGAGACAAAGCATGAGCTATCTCAATTTTTTCAGTGAGATTCATGCTCGCCCCAGGAGACTGCTCTCCGTCTCGAAGCGTGGTATCAAAAATACGGACTGATGGATGGGCAGGCATGATTCGTGTAAACACTCACTTTTCTTGAATATTCAATATGTATCTGACGGAAATATAACCTCAGAACCTAGGAAGTAATTTAGCAGACCTCCTTCATTTTCCACCCTCTGAAACTCCCACCACCAAAAGACCCGTTTCAATGATACGTGAAATTTGCTGAAAAGTGCGGCCACTACTCAATATCAGCTTCCTGCCGGTGGCTTGGGACTTCGCAGGAGATCTGCATGCCAACAGAGTTCGGCTCTGGTATCATCGTATTCCGGAAGTTTTACCGAACACAATTAAGCAGATGCACAATGACTCTTCGTGAGTTCCAACAACTCATTCGCAACATGTACCACGACAAAGATGCTGCACGTGGTGTAGAAGGAACATTCATGTGGCTGACTGAAGAGATCGGTGAACTTGCGACAGCACTGCGAAGCGGTTCACCGGAAGAACAATCCCTTGAGTTCGCGGACGTCCTCGCATGGCTCGTAACCATTGCAAATGTTGCCGACATAGACCTCGAGCAGGCAGTTGCTAAAAAATATGGGCAGGGCTGTCCTGGCTGCGGCCAAACGTCGTGTACCTGCCCGGATGCGGAGAAGCCATGATGTTCATGCGGCTGGCCTTAGGCCCGCTCTTACTTTTCCTAGCTGTGCCGGCTTTTGCGAAAGCATCAACTGATGATGAAGTCATATCAGCTGATATTGGCCTAAACAATATTACGCGTGCAGGTCACTGGAACCCGGTGACGCTGCATCTCCCAAAAGCTCTTGTAGAGTCGCCAACGCGTCATGTCGCAGTGGAAGCTATGGATCCAGACGGACAATGGGTCCGATCACCACTTGCCCGCCCTGTTTTAATAAACAACACAAATTGGTCAGCAAGGCTTCTCGTCAAGCTCGGCAATCGAAACACAACTATTCGGGCTGTCGTCATTGACCAAGGGAACTCTGAAAGCACGGCCTCACCTCAAGAGCAGGTCATTGAGTCCACAGTATTGCGAATTCCGCAACCAGTGGAATCGAGCCAGGAAATCCTGCTCCTTCTTGGTGACCTTGTGAATGCAAAAAGGGTGACTCGTCTTGCTGCTCGGGAAGACGGGTCACGCATGCTCGTAATTTCTCCGAAACCAGAGGCCGTCTCAATTTCTGTCTCTCCTGCGTTTGGTCCCGCGGGCCTGATGTTTGATGGCGTTAATCAAGCAATCATTTGTGGAAATGCGATTAAGCAAGGCATTTGCGACGAACAACTCTTTGAACTCGACGCATGGATACGGCAGGGGGGGGACCTTCTTTTTATGGCAGGCAAGTCACTTCCTTCTGCCTTATCAGCTTCGCCAGTTATAGAGTCATGGCTACCCGGCACATTTGATCGGTTAATTCCATTACGTCGAGCTGCTGCTTTGGAGACCTACGCACGGGCGAGTCGACCACTCGCTCGGCGTGCTATCGAAACATTACAGATTCCAATCTTTAATAATTCTCCTGATATTCAAGGTGTTATCGAGGCTTCAGTCGGCAGTGCAAAAACTGATCCGCCGCTCGTTGTACGGCGAGCATACGGCTTTGGACAAATAACATGGATCGGTGTTGACCTTGACACCCAAACGTTTCGTTCCTGGTCCGGCACTGACTCTCTTTTACTGAACCTACTCAACATCCAGAACAGTGGAGATTCAGACGGGAGGGCAGGGGAGGTACGGCGGGGCGGCCTCGACCTAGCCGGACAATTAAGGCTTGCTGTCGATCATTTTATTGGCGTCTCAGTGATTCCATTTGAGCTCATCGCACTCATCAGCTTGCTCTATGTTTGTGCAATATATCCACTCGATTGGTGGATTGCCCGCCGAAGTGAGCGATTCCGATGGGTCACGTGGCTTGCTTTGCCGCTGATGGTCCTCGGATTTACTGGAATCACGTGGTCGACATCGAAACGATTCAAGGCAGACGGGTGGCAGATCCACACTGCCGGACTTTTTGATATTGATCAGGCGACCCAGATGTGTAGGGCAAGCAGCTTTGCCGGCATCTGGGCATCAGACAATGGCCACTTTGACCTGTCTGTCAGTCCAGCTAAAGATAAAATTAAAGATGATCTTCGTTCTGTTGTAAGCTGGTTTGCAGCAGCTGGCCGCAACATAGGTGGCCCCGATGCTTTGTCTCCACACACTTCACTTGCTGGAACACCGTATGAATACGGTCCTGCTGCGTCAGAGCTTCAGGACATTCCTATTGCCGCGGCTTCGAGCCAACTTTTTGAAGCGAAGTGGTTCGGACGACTGCCAACTCATCCAATACAATCAACACTTAGCAGGACCGGGCAGGGGACCTTGCGTGGAACACTTACAAGTCAGCTGCAAACACCACTCCAAGACTGCGTTCTGATGCATGCCGGCTGGCTGTATGATGTTGGCACGTTGCATCCAGGCAAAACCTTTGACCTCGACGCCGGACGAGGTCCGAAATCTTTAGGGGCGGTTCTCACGAAAAAACGTGCCGTGAAAGACCGCAATGTCTCGGCCCGCTGGAAATCAGACGACCGTGACATCATACGAATTTTAGAAGTTGCTGGCATGCATCGGGCGGCCGGTGGATCAGAGTACACTGGCCTTCAGTCAGGCCGACTCGAGCATATTGACATGACTCATCTTCTTGTTTTGAATCGCATTATTCTTATTGGGAAGGGACCACCCGCCACGAAATGGATACCACACAAAAAAGCTGAACCCAAAGACAAAGGCTTTGAAGATGCTGGAAACACGACTCTTTGGAGAATTGTTCTCGAAGTTCGTAACTAAATTCTCTGACTAAAAACTGAAGCATTTCTCATGATTGAAACTGTCGAACTCACGAAAAAGTATGGTGACTTTTTTGCACTCGAGTCTCTCACTCTTAAACTCGAGCAGGGAGACTTATTCGGGTTTATCGGTCCGAATGGTGCTGGAAAAACGACGACGATCCGAATCCTATCGACACTCCTTTCTCCGTCGTGGGGCGAAGCTTCCGTGTGCGGCTACTCTATTTACACACACCCTCGTGAAATCCGCCGAGCCATCGGTTACATGCCCGACATTTTCGGGGTATACGATGACATGAGCGTTATTGAATATTTGGAATTCTTCGCTGCTGCGTATCGAATCGATGGGCCTGCTCGACGAAAAGTATCCGAACGCTCACTTGATCTCGTTGACCTTGGCGTAAAAAGAGATGAACTTGTCACCAGCTTGTCTCGTGGCATGACTCAGCGCCTTGGCTTAGCACGAGTCCTTCTACATGATCCCCAAGTGCTTCTTCTTGATGAACCCGCAAGCGGCCTTGACCCAAGGGCTCGAATCGAAATGCGAAGCCTCCTAAAACGTCTCCAGGACTTAGGGAAAACAATCCTGGTATCCAGCCATATTCTTCCGGAGCTCGCTGATATCTGCAACCGTGTCGGCATCATTGAATACGGACAACTCCTTGCCCATGGCGACGTAACAGACCTCCTCGCTCAAGTCCGCGGACGACCCACTATCTGCATCGATGTGCAGGGTGACCCAGAGAAATCAGCTCGCCTTCTTGAAGATTGCCCTGGCATTGCTGAGGTGCAAATAAGCAATAGTACGATCCGTGCAACACTCAACGATCGCGAAGTAGATACGTCACTTCTTCCCGCAAGAATAATTGCCGGCGGTGAACGACTGCTCGGAATGAGGGAAGAAGAAATAAATCTTGAAACCGCCTTCCTGGAACTCACAAAGGGCTCCTTAGGAAGACAACCGGATAGCGCACCGCAAGGTTGGGGCAGACTTGAAGACGATCGCTCGGCGTAAAATATGTTGTCGCAAAATCTAAACAACGTGTGCATCTATGGGCTCCTCGGAGCGTGCCTCGGTGGAATTACCCTGCCCGCGATAGCGAGACAGCCGCCCGCACTATCACAAGGAAGAAGGCTTCAAAGTGACAGGTACACAGTCGCACGAGAGCGAATGGTTCGTGAAGACATAGCTGAAAGCGGGATTACCGATGTTCGCGTGCTCGAAAGCATGCGAATGACACCTCGCCACGAGTTCGTTTCTACTACTCAACGACCGCTCGCATACTTCGACATGTCTTTGCCAATCGGAGAACGCCAGACAATCTCAGGGCCTTTTGTTGTTGCTTATATGACCGAACAACTTGACCCTAAACCTACCGACAGAGTTTTGGAAGTAGGAACCGGAAGTGGATACCAAGCGGCAATACTTTCACCACTCGTGGGAACAGTTTACTCGATTGAGATACATGAGACACTTGGAAGACGAGCACGCACAACTCTCCAGCGGCTCGGATATACAAATGTCGTTACAAAAATTGGTGATGGCTTTGTAGGCTGGGAAGAGAAGGGGCCCTTCGACAAAATAATTGTTACGTGCTCACCTGAAAAAATTCCATTGCCTCTTATTAATCAGCTTGTTGAAAACGGCATCATGATTATTCCGGTGGGCCAGCGGTACGAGCAGACGTTAGTACGACTTCGGAAAAAAGCAGGGAAGCTGGAGCGGATTGATCTTGTACCGAGCCTCTTCGTCCCAATGACAGGCCATGCCGAGGACCGCCGTGAGGTTCTTCCAGATGCAGAGAATCCAAGCCTCGCCAACTCTGGCTTCGAAGAATGTTTACCAAACAGCCAAACACCCTCTGCTTGGTATTATGGGCGGCAAGAGACGCTTCTTGAAAACGGTGAAGCGGCGACGGGGCAACGACACCTATTGCTTCAAAACAGTGAACCCGGGCGTCCTGCCCATATTTTTCAGGGATTTCCAATTGATGGTCGAGCAGTGCGGGAAGTCACAATTTCCTATTACGTACGTGTGCTACGAGTTGGAAAAGGACGACTCTCTGAAACAAAACCAGGCGTAGCAATCCGTTTTTTCGACGAACGCCGAGTGCGTTCAACTCGACTTGTTGCTCCCCTCAGAACAATCAGCAATCAATGGCAACGCGTTACGAGCTCGATTCTCGTGCCGATCTGGTCAAGAGAGGCCATCTTGCAGATCGGCCTCATGGGAGCCACCGGTCAGATCGAAGTTGACCAAGTTGAAATTATGGCAGCTGATAGATCTTAAAAATAGTGAAAATTAGCTGAAAAACACGCTTTTTGTGTTTAAAACAAAGACGATATTCCCGCGGAATTACTTTTCATAACAACCCCACTCTGCGTATTCCATATTTTTTACCATTCCTTCTTGATTTACCCAGCCGTCAAACTATTCTAATTCAGTACATGGCTCTGTTCTCGGCCCTTTCGCTCAGCGATCTCCCGAGACATTCGTAATACCTTTAACTCCCAGTGGAGATTGCCCTACATGTTGGCTCACCGATTCATCCGCTCAATTGGATTTTTCACCGTTCTTTCAATTGTGGCGTCAGCCTGCTGCGATGCACAGGCTGGATGGCACCAACGTTACGCCTCTGCTTATGGCTCTTCAGGTGGCTCTAGCTCGAGCGGCGGCAGCAGTTCATCAGGTGGATCATCTTCTTCCTACGGCGGCTCGTCTTCCTACGGCGGTTCTTCGTCGTCATACGGTGGTAGCAGTTCATCAGGTGGGCACAGAATGACTCATTGGGAGCGAAAGGCGTCTCGCCGGGCGTACCGTCACGCTGCACACTCAAGCTACGGTAGTTCAGGTGGAAGTCACTCCTCGTTCTATGGTTCCTCAGGCGGCTCCAGTTCCAGTGGCGGTAGCTCTGGTGGTTCTTATGGATATTACGGATACAGCTACGGATACGCTGCCCCAGCAGCAAGTGTTGGTTATTCCTCGATGGCGCCAATGACGTCTAGCATGCCCGTCGACGCCTATCGCGTCATAACCGACGAGCCTGTGGGTGATGTAGCGGGTGACTCCGGTGAAGAGGTTCAAACACCAGCTCCTAGTGACTCTACTGAAGTTATTCCAAAAGACGGTGTGCTACTTCTTGTATCAGTACCAGACGATGCCAAAGTACTGGTCAATGGATCTGCAACGACATCGACAGGAACGCTTCGTCGATTCGTTTCTCGAGGCCTCCAGGAAGGCGCAACATATGACTACGAGGTTACGATGGTAGTCGATAGCAACGGAAAGCCTGTCGAAGAGACCCAGATTGTGAGTGTCATGGCTGGTGAACGTAGCGAAGTTTCTTTCGAGGAAACTTTGCAACTTACAACGAGCCTTACTATCCACGTTCCAGATCAATCAACTGTTTGGCTGGCTGGCAACATGACAGACTCATCTGGATCAACCCGAACTTTTGAAACCTCCTCTCTGCCAGCAGGATCTGCTTGGCAAGATTATGAGATTCGAGTTGTAACGAAGCACCATGGCCGTGAAAATGTTCTTTCAAAGGTGATAAATCTAGCAGCCGGTGATACGGTTGAACTGTCCTTCGAAGAAACCGACTTCATCGCTGATACTCGTCTTATTGAAAAGACTGCATCAATTCAGTAGCAGTCTGAGAACGTTATACGATCCGAAAATATCTACGATCCCCCACGGTTCCACTGAGCCGTGGGGGGTTTTTTTGGACTTGTCGAAAAAACCAATTTATCTGCCATACATGAAATATTTACTGCCAATCGCCTCGACACGCCGATAAGTGCTTGTAGTACACGCATGGACTCCTGACAATCTTCAAAACTATTATGACAAAAGAACTCCGACATGCTGACAACGAAATGAGCGGGTGTCACTGGCCGATTGCCATCCGGCTGTTTGTGTCTCTTCTTGTCACGATATACATTCTCGCAGTGGCTCTCCCCCCACTTGCAGGCCCGCCTCCTGCGAGTGAACTAGCGAACGTCATCCTGCAGCCATTCCGTCCACTTGTAGGTGCCTTTAGCCTAAGTCACGGCTACCGTTTCTTTGCACCGAACCCAGGGCCAGGGCATTCCATTCAATGGACACTCACCACTGACACAGACACCATTGTTAAAGGATCGCTTCCTGACGCCAATTCTGACTGGCCGCGACTTCTTTACCACCGCCGCTTCATGATTCCAGAAAAGATTTTTGCGATGGTACCACCACCGCAGGCACCTGCAGAAATCCGCCGTGCAGCAACCCGAGACTGGCAACCTTTTGCTGAGGACCTTGCAACACGACTGCTTACCGAACATGACGGGCAAAAAATCACTCTCAAACTCATTGAACATTATTTGCCCGACACTTTTGAAACAAGGGAGGGCAGGGCAGGGGATGACCTAACAACTCCGCTAGGCACCTACAGGTGGCGAGAGAGGGTCTCTGAATGAAAAACACCCCTGTCGTAAAAAAACTGGGCCAAGCAACTACGGGCTGGCTCACCTCCTGGTGGACAGCGTGGACAACATTCTGGTTTACACCATCAGACCCTACGCTGCTCGGTGTCCTTCGGATTTTGACCGGCACTCTTTTAACGTGGTCGAGTGTCATCTGGCTCTATGACCAAGAAGGTTTCTTTGGGCAGAACGCCTGGCAATCAGCAGGAAATGTCTGGCGACTCAACGATCAGCCATGGCATTGGAGTTGGTATTTTGCAGCACAAACACCCACCGCAACCTGGCTGCTTGCTGTTTTAAGTTTTCTTGCAGCCATTTCACTGAGCGTTGGGTTTTTCACCCGCACTGCGGCTTGTATCGCGTTCGCTGGATACGTCAGTGCTGTGAACCGTGCACCCCTGAATACCTTTGGTTTTGATGACGCCCTAGGGATCATGCTGCTACCAATGATCATTGGGAATGCAGGGGCCCGCTTCTCCATCGATAGCCTCTTTAAAAAGGTTCGCCCTGTTCCGAATATTGAAACAACGATCGCGATGAGGCTTATTCAGGTCCATCTCTGCATACTTTATTTCTTTTCCGGGTGCGGCAAATTACTTGGAGCAAGCTGGTGGGAAGGTACCGCACTGTGGGGCGCGGTAGCAAACATCCAATATCGCACAATTGACCTTACATTCCTCGCCTGGCACCCGCTGCTTGTCAATGCACTTACACTTGGTGCATTGTTCTGGGAAATTTCATATGCGGCATTGATATGGCCTCGATTAACAAGACCTCTTTTTTTGTTGACAGCAGTATTTGTGCACCTGGGCATCGGCCTTACTATGGGCATGCTGGAATTCGGAATTGCTATGCTTATTGCTAACATGGCGTTTCTACCCTCACAACTCAACACCCTTCACAACAACACGACTCCTTAACTTGCCACAGGACAGAATCTATGATCCACACGCTTGCTATTGTCGGCGCTACTGGTGCTGTTGGAAAAATTATCCTTGACCAACTTGTGAGCCGAGAATTTCCAACGAAAAACATCAAATTGCTAGCTTCTCAGCGATCTGCAGGCAAAATAATTGAATGCGGGGGGAAACAACTTGTTGTTGAAGCACTGACAGCGGAAGCCTTCCGGGACGTACAAATAGCAATCGGTAGCACGCCAGATGAAGTCGCTGCAGAATTTGTGCCGTGGGCCGTGGAGCAAGGCACTGTCGTGGTTGATGAGAGTGCCCATTTCCGCATGCAGCCAGACGTTCCTCTGATTGTTCCTGAAATTAACCCGGAATCAATCCGTCTTCATAAAGGAATCATCGCGAGCCCGAATTGTTCGACGACACAAATGGTAATGGTCATGAAGCCACTTCATGATGCAGCCCGCATTCGA
The DNA here is from genome assembly GCA_018694455.1 of Planctomycetaceae bacterium. Classification (GTDB taxonomy): domain Bacteria; phylum Planctomycetota; class Planctomycetia; order Pirellulales; family UBA1268; genus UBA1268. Next base: position 11,051 of record JABHNP010000372.1, read on the forward strand.
CGTGTCCTTGTAAGCACCTATCAGGCGGTTAGCGGCGCTGGAATAGCAGCCACACAAGAACTCAAGCAGGGGCTGCAAGCCTGGCTAAACGGGTCGCCAGAGGAACCGAAGATTTTCACTCATCAAATTGCAGCGAACCTCATCCCCCAGATTGGATCAGAGAAGGAGGGGGGGAGTACGAGTGAAGAAATAAAAATGGTTCAGGAAACCCAAAAAATCTTTAATGATAACACCATCGGGGTATGTGCTACATGCGTTCGTGTACCAGTTGCTGACGCCCATAGCGAAAGCCTCGTCATAGAAACCGAAAAGCCGCTTTCGCCAGAAGAAGCATCTCGCCTTTTATCGAATTTTCCGGGCGTTACTGTCAACGACAACCTTGCTGCCTCCAGCTACCCAATGCCACGAGATGCGGGGGGTCGAGATGATGTCTTCGTCGGTCGTATCCGGCAGGACACATCGAGCCCAAACTCACTGGCAATGTGGTGCGTATCAGATAACTTGCGGAAAGGCGCTGCGACAAATGCCGTACAAATCGCTGAGCACCTCGCAAAAGAAATGAATTGATTCCATGAGCCGAAGATTGCAACTTCGTCTTGCCTATAACGGTGAACGGTTTAGCGGGTGGCAGATTCAGCCTGACAAAAGGACGGTACAGGGTGTCCTACGTGATGCCATCAAAGGTGTTTGTGGTGAAACAATTGTGCCAAAAGGGAGTAGCCGTACCGATGCCGGCGTTCATGCAGCAGATCAGGTTGCAAGCTTCACAACAACAAAAAAATTCTCACCAGATGTTTGGCGAAGGGCAATTAATGCCCACCTTCCAAATGATGTTGTGGTGCTTCGGTCGAGTGAAGCTGATCCCTCATTTAACCCGATCACTGATGCCGAAAAAAAACGCTATCGCTATCGCATTCATGATGGAGAAGTCCGACCTGTCCTGGCTCGGCCATTCGTCTGGCAATGGAGGTCCCGACTCAACATTTCTGCAATGCAAAATGCTGCCTCGTGCTTAGTCGGCGAACATGACTTCAGCAGTTTCGAAAACCCGTCTTCTCCTCGTGTGTCGAAAGTACGAACGATTCATGACATTACGATCAAAAGGCACACAGGGGGTGAGTCTGATGCTGATAACGAGGTCTGGATCGAAATTGAAGGAAATGGATTCCTCTACAATATGGTGAGAATTATTGCCGGCACGCTCCTTATGGTCGGCAATGGCAAACGACCAGAAAAATGGGCCAGCATAGTGCTCGCCGACCGACAACGAACATCCGCG
>JABHNP010000373.1 GCA_018694455.1 Planctomycetaceae bacterium
AACGTTCCACACATCCTCGTCTTGTGAATCGAGACAAAGGCGAATAATTGAGTGGCCCTCAATGTCTACGTAAAACAGGGAGTTACTCCAGAAGCGTGGGCTCTCACCCCATTTGGAAACATGTTTCCCAACAGGTTCTATAGAAAGATGATCACTCATAGATTTCGATGAAGAACATCCTCCATAACTGCAGACACATGCTCTACAGAATAGCCACCGTAGAAAAGCAAAAGCAGCTATCACTACAGAAAATCTACTTCACAGCGACGATATAGCACAACCAACTTGGATAGCTTTCGGCCTGTTCGGCTCTAATCCACGCACCAGTTTCTTCACCGTCTTCATCTTCTTCTTCCCAATAGACGTATGACTTTGTGAAACCGGCTTCTTCGAGAAGTTCTCGAACTTCTGCGATCGTCCAGAAACGCCAGTTGTATTGAAAGGCGTCTTGCAGTTTGCTGCCGTCAGCAAATTTAAATGAAATTGAAAAATCTGCTTCGTGGGTCACAGGGTTGAACTGAACCTGTTTCCAGTGATAACTAAATCCTTTTTTTCCTTTTTTAATAACTTTCTTTTCAACCATATTTTCTGCGTAACAGTCACCGCCACCCATCATATCCATCACCATGATGCTCTGCCGACTCATATTCGATCTGGCAACACGGAAATATTCCAATAATTCTTTTCGTGTTTTGAAGAGCCAGAAAGAAAAGTTCTGTGCTGCCAAAACATCAACTGTCGGTCGTGTTTTCTCACGGACATCTTTTTCGAGTATGCGAACACGTGAAGCCTGCGAGGGCTGAAGCTTCGAAAGAATATGTTTTTCACCCCACGCCAAGGGCTCTGGATCGAGGTCAACACCAAGGGATGTGCGTTGTCTGCCAAGCTTTACCCATTCACAACACACTGAAAATGTGCCACAGAAATCTTCACGCAAGGTTGTTGGTTTTGCATGGAACTCATCCTTGAATGCCTTATCGAAGAATTCAACTTCGTGTTCTGGGGACTGGACTGACTTAAGATAACATTTGTATTTATCAGCCTTCTCGGCCAAAGATCTTCGTTTTTTTTGAGCACACATGGAAAAATATTTACCTTATTCCAAAAATAGCATCTACTGATTGTCACGGAACAACAAATACCGTAAGCAGCATGTCCTAAGATCGTACTTCCAATTTATAAGGAGTCAAAAAGGAAGTCGTCTCACATCAAATACTCTTCGTACCAACCGATTGATTCAGCCTGACATGATCCTGCGAACCACTCTTGCTTTCGCTACAGCAGCTTTGAGCCTTGGGCATGCTGAAGCAGCTGATCTCGTGACCCCACCAATGACTCACGAGGCACCGGCAGCAGGAAAGCGAGTCTGGCAGCAAGCTCCCGAATATCGTGACACTGACGTCTATCACTCACTCTATCTCCCACAAAACTGGCTACCCGGAAAAAAGTATCCGGTGCTTGTTGAATACACCGGCAATAAATTTTCTCCAGGCAAAGGAAGCGGTGAGGTCAAGGATGCCAACCTTGGCTATGGGATCAGCGGTGGCAACGAGTTTATCTGGATTGTCATGCCCTTTATAGCCAAGCATAAAAACCACAATGCTGTTACATGGTGGGGCGACCGGGAGGCAACTATTCAATACTGCAAACAAAATGTTGGTCGCATCTGTGAAGATTTTGGCGGTGATATCGACAACCTGCTGATCTGCGGATTCTCGCGTGGTGCGATTGCAACAAGTTATATCGGCTTGGCTGATGATGAGATTGCCGGCCTTTGGAAGGCGGTTGTAACTCATGATCATTTTGATGGTGTAAAGCAATGGCCGTATCCAAAGAGTGACCGCGAATCAGCCATTCGTCGTCTATCACGACTACAAGGACGACCAGTTCTTGTCTGTGGACAGCAAGCAACAACAGTTCGTGACGACTTCCTTGGTGAGCACCTTGACCTTGCCACATTCACATTCCTTGATATTCCAATCCATAGCATGTTCAATATTCCAGAAGGGCCCTATCTGCATTCACACACCGATTTGTGGATGCACCGCCCAAGTATCTATCGAGATGAAGTACGAAATTGGGTTCAAAAAATTCTTGAAGACATTTCGAAGGAGTAGCACACTTTTTCTATGGGAATCTACAAAACTTTTTACACAAAACTAGTTGCACTATTCGCATGTGTGTTTTGTGGTTTGGAAGTCTGTCTCGCGGCAACAACGAAGCCCAATATTATCGTCATTATGGCTGATGACATGGGCTACGCTGATGCTGGCTTCACTGGTTCACAAGATATTAAGACACCAAACCTTGATGAAATCGCAGCTTCGGGAATGGTGTTCAAACAAGGTTATGTGACCCATCCTTATTGCGGTCCAAGTCGGGCCGGCTTACTTTCGGGCCGCTATCAGCACCGCTTTGGATTTGAGACAAATCCAGCCTACGATCCAGGAAATTCTGTTATCGGAATTGATCCAGATGAAAAACTATTTCCAGAAAGGCTAAAGGAAGCTGGTTATGTCACAGGATGCATTGGGAAGTGGCACCTCGGAGCAGCCGAGGAGTTCAATCCAATCAATCGTGGGTTCAATTATTTTTATGGCTTTCTTGGCGGTGGACATGATTATTTTCGCATCGATCTGACAAAGGCCGTGAAAGAGGGCTACCTTCAGGGCCTCATCCGTAACAACCAACCTGCTGACTTCAAAGGGTATCTCACGACTGCACTCAGTGGTGATGCTGCTGAGTTTGTTGAAACGAATAAAGATAATCCTTTTTTTCTTTACCTCGCATACAACGCACCACACGCACCACAACAGGCCCCTGATGAAGATGTCGCGAGGTACGCACACATTCCAGACAAGAAACGTCGTATTTATGCAGCAATGGTTGATGTAATGGACCGTGGCATTGGTGACGTTGTTGCCGCTCTTGAAAAACACGGTATTCGGGAGAACACATTATTGTTTTTTTTAAGTGACAATGGTGGCCCGCAGTCATCTCCCGGCAAACCTACAAATTGGAATGGTTCCTCTAATACACCGTTTCGAGGTGGCAAAGGTAATATGTACGATGGAGGTGTTCATGTCCCCTTTATTTTGTCCTGGCCTGCACGGATTGCTAGAGGCCAAACATTCGAGGCGCCGGTTCATGCCCTTGACATAGCTGCCACAGCTGTTGGTGTTGCAGGTGCAGACACTTCTGCCGAGCCCATCATGGAAGGTGTTGATCTCACACCCTATCTCACTGGTCAAAAGAAGGGAGCACCGCATGACGCACTCTTCTGGCGCGGTTCAGACGGCCGCTTTTGGTCAGTTCTTGACTCAAACGGAACAAAACATGTTCAAGATAAGGATAGCTCATCTCCACAACTATTTCATTTACCGAATGACATCAGTGAAGCACACGATGTTCTTGATGATTTTCCAGATGAGGCAAGAGAACTGTATAAAAAATGGTCGTTGTGGAATAAGTCAAACGTCCCATGCCGTTTGCTAACCTATACGTATTACCATGAAATAAGAGATGACTTCTTTCGTGATGCCGTACCAAAAGCCGCAAAACAGTCCGGATTCCCATCAGCAACCAAATCAATTGATAAGAAATAAATAGAAACGAACATGCTGTGCCTGAGATAGAGAAAATTCGGTTCAGTCAGAGCACCTCTTCAACCACAAAAGGTTTTCCTATGATCAAACGTTGCATCGTACTGACTCTCCTTTTCATTGTGCTCACATTGTCTATTCGTGGACACGCTTCTGACAAACCCTCTTCTGCGACCGAGTCGCCTCAACAAAGAGATGGCCGCATGCAGTGGTGGCGGAACGCACGCTTTGGAATGTTTGTGCACTGGGGTCTTTATTCTGGATTGGCTGGCACCTGGGAAGGCAAGCCTGTTGCAACGCAGGGCGGGATGGAGTGGATACAGCAACGCGTCAAAGCCGACACAGCAACCTATGCAAAAAATGCAATTCCGCTATTTAAGCCAAAAGAAGGCTTTGCAACTCAGTGGGCTCAGATGGCAAAGAATGCTGGCTGTCGATACCTTGTCTTTACTACAAAACACCACGACGGCTTTGCATTGCACGATTCAAAGGTAAGTGAATTTGATGCCGGCTCCGTACTCAATCGTGACCTTGTGAAGGAGATCATTGATGCCTGCCACAAAGAAGGGCTACGAGTCGGATTCTATCACTCCGTTATCGACTGGCATCATGATCAATATGCATATCTCCTGTCAAAGGAGTTGCCCTATCCACTCAAAGGGCAACCCTATCCAAATGACCATCGAGATCATGAAAAATATATTCAGTTCCTGCATGCACAGGCGAATGAACTGATGTCCAATTATGGACAAGTCGACGTTGTGTGGTGGGACTACAGTTCAACAGATTTCCAGGGAGAAAGAGCCTGGAAATCTTTTGAACTCATGGATCGCGTCAAAGAGAAACAACCCCATATCATCATGAACAACCGACTTTTTCGAATTCCTGAAGCGGGTTTTAGTGGCATGGGAACTCATGCTGTCACAGATCAACTGGACCCAAAGTATGGTGATTTCATCACACCTGAGCAGCACATTCCAGCTACTGGCCTCCCCGATCTTGACTGGGAAACGTGCATGACCATGAATACAACATGGGGGTTTAGTGAGCATGACCATGCCTGGAAATCTGATGAGAAACTCATTCGAAATCTTATCGATATCGCGAGTAAGGGTGGCAATTACCTGCTTAATATCGGACCCAAGGGAGATGGTAGTGTCCCCGAAGAAAGCATTAAGTCTCTGCAAGTCATCGGCGACTGGATGAAAATCAATGGTGCATCCATTTATGGTACAAAAGCCAGCCCATTCGAAAAACTCAGCTGGGGTCGCTGCTCACAAAAATCACTGCCTGGAGGAAAAACACGCTTATATTTACACGTCTTTGATTGGCCTTCTGATGGCAAACTTATTGTGCCAATCATGACGCAGAAGGTACCGACTGCTCGGAGACTTGCTGATGGTGACACTCTTCGTGTGGTGTCCAATAAAGAACGGGTCACAATTTTTGTTGGTGATGCTATACCTGATAAAATTGCCACTGTGATTGAACTTGATGTTGAAGGGCTACCAGAAGTATCTCACCAATAAGTTTAGGTTCTTGGGTAACTCATAACTGTTTTCCATCGCCAATGATTTCTTGAAGTCCTGCAACACAAGGACTTAATTGGTTTGGAGAATATGTCCCCTCTTAATTACCCAAAACCCATAGTAGTGGATGACGAAGCGGAAGATTTCTTTTGACTTCAAATATCTCTGGGTCTGCTTCAAGTTTCTTCCAGACATTGAGATAATGATCGTCCTGATACTGCAGCCCAGCAAAGAGCAGACAGGGATGCCGTACTGGCCACTCATTCCAATACATGACGTCATGTGGAAATGGCCATGAAGATTTGTTCTCGATGTACGGCACAATAAATTCCATGCCGCGGTGCATGCCACGTCCGTCGGATAACTGAAACATCCACAGATTATTTTCTTTCGTAGATGCGACCTGAGCCACACCGGCCATGGCGTCGATAACAAAGAGCGAATATCCATAGGGCTTTGTGCGCGCAAGTTCTGCTGGAAAGCCTCCTGACTCATCCATCATTTCCTGCACATAAACGGATTTAAACTGTTCTCGAATCCATTGCAGAATTTTTTCATCGCCTACGAGATCTGCAAAAGAAGCTGCCTGAAGCGACCAGCACACACCGTGATTGTTTGGGTGATTTTTTTCACGGATGCCGTATTCATGGGTATTTATCCATGTCAGATACGTCCGAAACCACTGCTTTACCTGAGCCTGGCATTCCACTGAAAATGATGATGATGAACACAGAAGCTTGGCACCTCGAGCAACCTCCGTGAGATGAAGCGTATCGATAACACCAATGCTTCGCCCTTCATAACGACCCTGTATAGCCTGCCCATAGAGGAGATTCGGATTCATCTTTGTACTGTTCTTAACAAACCATGCCTCAAGGTGCCTGACGGCGTGTGCAGCATACCGCTCATCTTTTGTAATCAAATACGCCGAAGTCAGGCAGCCCACAATATCGCTCAGCCGAATCATTACCAATCGATGATCTAAAAAAAGATCGGTGTATGTTTCACCATCCCGCCGAATGAAGGGGCCCGCTGGGTTCTCTGGGTCAGGCCACCAATAATCACCTTCCGAGTAATAATCATGGAGTCCACCAGCACTTCTTTCACATCGCGCTGATGTGACTGTCCTCGGCTCTTCGTCAAGATAGTTATCTGCTTTTTGAAGAACACGAGGCTTTTCTATAGCCATGAGATTAAATCCGCCGGAGTGTTCGGCGTGTGTGTTCTCAACACTCAAGACAAATGCGAATGCCAAGGATGCACAAAAAACAAATCGACTCAAAAACATTTCAATGCTTTCTTTGAACTGTTCGGTCACACGTTGCCATGCCCCAGATACAATTTTTTCCACAATTACTCACGAACAAATGTCACGACGATACTCTCATCTCCATACAGTGACTCAAAACTATTTGGTCGCGAACCGGTACCGCTCTGAAAACAGAGTCGTCGTGTCGACTCTTCAA
>JABHNP010000101.1 GCA_018694455.1 Planctomycetaceae bacterium
AATATTCAGACGGCGCGCTTGCGACATTGGCCGTACAAACGATACAGCAGCTTTCACATACAGATCAGCCTTTTTTCTTGGCCGTAGGATTCCAGAATCCACACCTTCCATTCAATTCACCGAAGAAGTATTGGGATTTTTACAAGCCGCAGGCCATTGGTCTGGCTCCAAACCCATTCGCACCGAAGAACGCTTATAGTAAGGCACTAACAACATTCGGCGAGTTGCGAAATTATGAAGGGATACCACCAAAGGGCCCCTTAGATAATGAGACGTCAAAGAAACTTAGGCATGGGTATTATGCAGCCGTAAGTTTTATTGATGCATGTGTTGGTCGAGTACTCAAGGGACTTCAAGAGTCCGGATTGTCGGAGAATACGATTGTCGTTGTGTGGGGTGATCATGGTTGGAAGCTTGGGGAACATGGTTGCTGGTGTAAGCATACAAATGTCCAACTCGATACGCGTTCTCCACTGATTATGGTCGCACCGCAGCAGAAATCTGCTGGTGAAGTGATTGCTTCACCAGTTGAGTTTGTTGATATCTATCCAACACTCTGTGATCTTGCTGGCTTTGACAAACCTCGGCACCTTGAAGGTGACAGTTTTGCTGAGCTTCTTCAGGCGACAGATTGCCCACGGAAGAGAGCTGCTTTTTCGCAATATCCACGCGGGAATGTTATGGGGTATTCAATGACAACAGATCGTTTTCGATATACGGTGTGGGTCGATCAGAAGAAAGGCAATGAGGTCGTGTTCACAGAGTTGTACGACCACCGTAAGGATTCACAAGAAAATGAAAACGTTATCGATTCCCCCCTGTATGCATCAGAAATCAAACGCCTCGATACGTGGCACGCCGAAGGCTGGCAAGGCACTCGTTCTGCACTGATTTTAAAATAAAAGCACGTGTGGAAACGAAAGACATGTCTATTTTCCCAAAAGATGTTGAAGTTCATTTGATAGGCGCACGACCTCTTTCGGCTGAGAGTGTGCGACATTGACTGTTTCGTGTGGGTCGTTGAGGTGGTCGTAGAGCTCGTGATATATGGGTTCTAAATTTGGATTTCGTGTGTCTCGCCATTCAATGTATCGGTAGCGAGGGTCTCGAAGCGTGTAGCCCATAAGGTACTTTTCAAAAAGTTCTCGGTTCCACTGGCTACCTTGTTGTTCTCTGATTTTTTGCTCCACCTGATTGATAAGTGGGCCGAAAAAGGTTTCCCGCATTTCGGATGACAATGGATTTGCTGCCCATTCACGAAGCGCTGGAGTCGGAAACTGGCTCATGGCGACACCCTTAACCGTTGCCTCTGGATTGTGGAGCACCGGGATAAGACTTTCTCCGGCAAGATGATCTGGCTGAGGAATATTGGCGAGATCGCAGAGTGTTGGATAGATGTCAATCAACTCAACAAGACTATCGGAAGGGGTTCCCTTTTGAGGCATTGATGGTGTGGAGATAATAAGCGGAACGCGGGTGGCAATTTCGTAATTCGTAGCTTTTCCCCAGATGCCATATTCCCCAAGGTGCCAGCCGTGGTCGCCCCACACGATAATAATAGTGTTCTCTCGTACCTTATTTTTTTCAAGCGATGCAATGACACGTCCAATTTGAGCATCGACGTAGCTTACACATGCGTAATACGCGTGGAGAAGTTCTCTGGAGAGTGACTCGTTGATCGGTCCTGACTTTGGTATTCCGTGTCGTGTGCGGAGTTCAAAAGATGCATGAAGCCCCATTGATGCGCCATCCTGAGGAGGTTCCAAGAATTTCGTAAGTTGTATTTCTTTCGGGTCATACAGGTCGAAATATTTTTTTGGAGCATGGAAAGGAAGGTGTGGTCGTGAAAAGCCAAGTGCAAGAAACCACGGCTTGTCTTGTTGCACCAGTTCGTCGAGGGTTTGTATTGCAACGCGTGTGTTGTACCCATCAACATACCCGTCGTCTTCAACCTGTGCAGCCTCAAACGCAGGTCCATGAATCAGGCCTCGAGAAGAACTTTCTCCATAGAGCGCAACCATACGAGCTTTGTTTTTCGCAAAGATTCTCTGGTTTTCAGGAAGCGCGTTACCACCGACAGTTGTTGGGCGAGTGAGACCAGTTCTATTTGGCTCGTAATTCCAAGAGTGCTGGTCATCAGTCATGCGTCCGTGAAATATTTTCCCGCTGTACACGGCATTATAGCCATGAGCAATAAAGTGTTGTGGCAATGTTACGATTTGCGGGTTGAGATCACGAAAGTATGCTCGGTTTTCAATCACACCAATTGTGTCGGGTCGGGATCCAGTAAGTAGGCTTGCTCGTGATGGTGAACAAATGGCTTCTTGGCAATATGCGCGAAGAAAACATCGCCCTTGTTTTGCAAGCTTATCGAGATTTGGACTATGAATATCTTTATTGCCATAGCAACCAAGTTCAGGCCTTAAGTCATCAATCGCGATAAAAAGAACATTTGGACGGCTGCTGTTCGGAGCAGAGTATGCTTCGTTTAAGGCGAAGAAGAAGTGAGTGAGTATCAGACAGAAAAAAGGCAGAGTGCTTCTTGAAGACACAAAAAAAGATCGCATCAAAATCCTCTGTTCTGAAAATATTGAAACCATAGATATTAGAATGCTGAGAGTGTTCATTCCGAACCATGTAGATCTATGTTAAAATCTCTAATCGTAGTATAAGTATGAAAAAAAATACGTATTTAAAAACTATTTATTTACGTGTAGGTAAAAATATTTGCCCGTCACTGATGCCATCACGTGTCGCGATGCCCCTTTTTGTTTGCGTCACCTGCTTTTCCTTCCTTCATGCCGTTGGTCTTGCAGCACAAAGCAGACCAGCGGAGGGAAGTCTTCTTGACACGGGGCCAGAACTCGCTGCAGAGTTCCTTGTTCAATATCGAGAAAAGGCAATGAAGCGATGGAGTCAGGATATTGAGACACTTGAGCAGAGGGATGTCGTTCAGAGAGATCCAGAAGATGCCATCCTCTTTATCGGGAGTAGTAGCATCCGGCGATGGGATACTATTGAGATTGATATGAGGCCATACCAAGTCGTCCAGCGAGGGTATGGTGGCGCTAAGTACACTGACTTGGCAGTTTTTGCAAAACGTTTGATTCATCCGCACGAGTACAGCGCATTAGTTGTGTTTGTAGCCAATGATGTTCAGGGGAAACCGGAAGATCATTCCCCCGAACAGGTAGAAAAATGTGCCAGCTACATTGCAGGAGTTTCCAGAAAACATTGCCCACAGGCCCCAGTTTTTTTCATTGAAATAACACCGACACGAAAACGGTTTTCTGCATGGCCGCTCATTCGCAAGGCAAATACTCGTCTTCAAAAGCTGTCTTTGTCAACACCCGCCACCTACTTTATTCCGACAGCAGATCATTTCCTCGACCCTTCTGGGAATCCACGGGATGAACTGTTTGTTGATGACCAGCTTCATCTCAACGGTGATGGGTATAAAAAATGGTCAATATTGATTCGTCAAGAGTTAGATGAAGTACTTCAGTAGGTTGAGGTCTAGAACGCTAGGTCGTTAGCTCCTTCAGCCTCTCCCGCTAAAAGGCAACGAATACGTGCCGTTTCACAGAAGTGTTCTATGCGGGGAGTACGAAGCGGGGAGTACGAAAGATATGAAGTCATGTACTCAACTTTTTCTACGGTAATTCACCCGAGATTGGGACCACCTGTGGAAGGCAGCCGGTGTCTTGGTACAACAGAGAGTTGTGGGCACCATGAGCGTACATGAAGATAGAATCAGAATGACGGAAAGTAACGAGGAGTGAACTAGGGTATGGCAAAAAAGATCAAAGCAGAAGGACCAGTTGTTGAGCTCGATGGGGATGAAATGACCAGAATTATCTGGCAGTTTATTAAGGAGAAACTGATCCTCCAGTATGTTGATGTAGATCTTCGTTATTTCGATCTATCTGTTCAAAGTCGAGACGCAACTGATGACCAGATTACAGTCGATGCAGCTCATGCGATTCAAGAGTGTGGCGTCGGTGTAAAATGTGCCACAATCACCCCGGATGAAGCGAGAGTCGAAGAGTTTGCTTTGAAGAAGATGTGGCGAAGTCCGAACGGTACGATTCGCAATATTCTTGGAGGGGTGATATTCCGAGAGCCAATAATTATTAACAATATACCGCGGCTCGTTCCGGGGTGGACAAAACCGATTGTTGTTGGTCGGCACGCATTTGGAGACCAGTATCGTGCAACGGATTTGAAGATTCCAGGTCCCGGGAAACTTACTTTGACGTATGCTCCATCTGATGGATCTGCGCCTATGGAGATGAATGTCTATGATTTTCCATCCAGCGGTGTAGCGCTGGCAATGTACAACCGAGATGACTCGATACGCGACTTTGCTCGAGCAAGCTTCAGGTATGGTTTGGCCCGAAATTATCCTGTCTATCTTTCAACGAAAAACACGATTCTCAAAGCATACGACGGCCGTTTCAAAGATCTGTTTCAAGAAGTGTTCGATGCTGAATTCAAAGAGGAATTTACAGCGAAAGGAATCACCTACGAACATCGTCTTATTGACGATATGGTGGCATGTGCCATGAAGTGGGAAGGTGGATATGTCTGGGCATGTAAAAACTACGATGGTGACGTGCAGAGCGATATTGTCGCCCAAGGATTTGGTTCATTAGGGTTGATGACAAGTGTATTGATGACGCCTGATGGAAAGACCGTTGAGGCTGAAGCGGCCCATGGTACGGTGACGAGGCATTACCGCCAGCATCAGCAGGGGAAACCTACCAGCACAAATCCGATTGCATCAATCTTTGCGTGGACACGAGGTCTCGCACACAGAGGCAAGCTTGATCAGACGCCCGATGTGACAGCCTTTGCAGAAACGCTCGAAAAAGTCTGTATTGGAACAGTTGAACAAGGCAAGATGACAAAAGATCTGGCCTTACTCGTTGGGAAAGACCAGCCATATCTTCATACGCAAGAGTTCTTGAATGCAATTGATGAGAATCTTCAGTCTGTAATGTCTTCATGACAACGAGCTGCATAAAAATGTCTTGTGTGGATTCGTGATGGTGTTTCCAAGTACGAATAACTTTTTATTTACTCGTGAGGCTGTTGCTGATGAAATTAGTCAAAAATGCCAACATATCTAGATGCTCATCAGTCTTTTGCGGAGTGTTTGTCTTCGGTCTTTCTATTCCCAACGTTGCTTTTGCCAACGAAAGCAATTCTGCATACCATCTCTTTATTTTGTCTGGGCAGTCCAATATGGCTGGCTTGAGGCCAGAAGAGTCCTTCATTCCTGAGGTGGAGGAAGCATTTGGGAAAGACCATGTCATTGTTGTGAAAGATGCACTTGGTGGGCAGCCCATTCGAAGATGGTGCACAGATTGGGAGGCTGCGGATGGAAGTCGTCCGGAGTCAACAGGAGACCTGTACCAACGTCTTATGGAAAAAGTTCAGGCGGTAACAGTTGGTAAAGAAATCCAAACGGTTACTTTTATTTGGATGCAGGGCGAGCGAGATGCAGCGGAAAAGCACGGAGACGTCTACAAAAAAAGCCTTGAGGGCTTGCTTAATCAGTTGTCTAGCGATTTGAAACGAAACGATATCAACGTTGTAATCGGCCGTCTCAGTGATTTTGATATGGGAGATAAAAAATATCACCATTGGACCCTGATTCGTGAACAGCAGGCCGCCTTTGTGCAGGATGGGTCGCGACGGACCTTAGTCAATACAGATGATCTCAATGATGGAGTGAATCGTCGCGGGAAAGAAATCAGCAATGACTTGCATTATTCAGCATCCGGGTATGTCGAATTAGGACGGCGATTTGCAAAAGAAGCCATTCAGTTCATCGAGGCTTCGGATGAGCTCAGTCGTGGCCAGTAGTCAGGCATTACAGGCCTGCCGTTACGTACGTTGAAAGTTGCAGGGGGACTGCTGATGGTGAATTCAAATGTCAGAATAGCAGGTATCGTTCTCGCGTTTTGGAATGTAATGGTTCTGCACGACCAGGCCGTATGTCTCGGTTCGGAACCAACCGTTCCAGAGAACCGTGTTCTTGTAATTGGAATAGATGGTGTCCGGCCTGATGCACTTCAGAATGCGAACACGCCAGCCATCGATCATCTTATTGCAGCAGGTGCATTTACAAATAACACGAAAATTCTCGGCGATCGCTATCGCGACAATGAAACAATCAGTGGGCCGGGTTGGTCGAGTTTTCTCACGGGAGTATGGGCTGATAAGCACGGTGTTCACGACAATACATTTCGTGGCAGAAATTACGACGCGTATCCACATTTTTTTGTGTATTTAAAGCGGAAGTTCCCTAATGCTTGTACCGGTTCTTTTGTTGATTGGGAGCCGATAGACACATACATCGTTCGTGCTGCAGATGTTCGGAAAGTTCGTCCAGCATCGAGCAAAGACTCTTTGGAACAAAAGGACAAAATGCTGGCTGGGGAGGCCGTTCAATTTCTAACACAGCAGAATCCTCATGCAGTCTTTGTTTATTTTGGCCAGGTTGACGAAGTAGGTCATCGGGACGGGTTTCATCCTTCTGTACCAAGCTATCTGCAGGCTCTACATACCGTGGACGCCCATGTCGCAAGCCTTGTAAAAGCAATTCAATCACGTCCGGAATACCTTGCAGAGAATTGGCTTGTTGTTATTTCCACGGATCACGGAGGTCGCGGTAGGAAGCACCGTGGTGGTCATGATGTTCCGGAAATAGTCACTACTTTTTTGGTAGTCAGTGGCAAGGATTCCATGAGAGGTGAGATTGAGGAACCGTCTTACATTGTAGATGTGCCCGTAATAGCACTCACGCATCTTGGTATCCCAATCGAAAGTGCATGGCAACTCGATGGTAAAGCTGTAGGGATAAGGCAAGAGTTCCGGAATGATCAATAGAAATTTTCGAAACTGCTGGTGCCAAAAACAACGTTCGCGTAAGTCGTAGTTGTTTTCTGCTGGTCATGCACTACAGTTCTTGTAGTTTTCACTCAACTACGTGATACTCATATCTTCACAGTCGTACACTTGGGCGAAAACGCCCCTAACAGAAGTCTTTACTTTCTAATGTCTGTTCAAGCGACTGAGACCCCAAAGCACGATATGCACTGGGAGTATGCTATACCGATTACAACAATTCATCTCTTGGCTTGTCTTGCGATTTTGCCTTGGTGCTTTAGTTGGTTCGGAGTCTTAGCAGCTGCTCTCGGCACGATAGTATTCGGGACCTTTGGTATTAATCTTGGGTACCATCGACTGCTTAGCCATCGTAGCCTGTCAGTCCCATCTTGGTTTGAGCGTATTTTGGCTACTCTTGCGGTTTGCTCGCTTGAAGACACGCCTTCTCGTTGGGTGGCAAACCACCGTCTTCATCACTGTCATTCTGATGATGACCCTGATCCTCATTCACCACGTGATGGTGTCGCATGGTCACACATGGGATGGCTTTTTCGTCGCGCCCCGCAACGTAGATCACTCGATTTTCTTGATCGTTATGCTCGTGACGTACTTGTTGATCCTTATTACCGTGCACTTGAACAATATCCGACTGCAGTTCTCTGGATATATATCTCACACGCAATAGGATTTGGGGTTTTTGGCTTACTGCTTGGCCGCTGGATATCAGGTGATTGGACGTCAGGCATTCAACTCGCTGTGAGTTTGATGGTCTGGGGTGTTTTTGTACGTACCGTTCTTGTGTGGCATATTACTTGGAGCGTGAATTCACTGACTCATCTCTTTGGGTACCGCACTTACTCGACGGGAGAGGATAGTAGGAATAATTGGCTCGTGGCTCTCTTAGCAATGGGAGAGGGGTGGCATAATAACCATCATCATGATCCAGCAAGTGCCAGTACTCAGCACAAGTGGTGGGAATTTGATGTTACGTACTATGCCATCTTGCTTTTGAAGTCACTTGGCATTGCGTCAGACGTTATTCAGCCGCGTCACATGCGGCAGAAGCGATGAATGTATAAAAAAGGCCCACCACTTTGTTTATCCAGCAAAGTAGAGGGCCACGTGTGATGCCGCTTTCAGTCAGTTTTTTTCTTTTGAATTCTACCGGCTTCGAACTCTTCAAATGAGAGTTTTCCGTCGCCATCTTTGTCACGATTTTTGAACCATTTGTCAGCCTGTTCTTTCATGCTTTCCTTTTTGATAGCACTTTTGAATTCTTCGAGTGACAGAAAACCGTCTTCATCCTTGTCCCGCTGTTTGAATTGCTTTTCAGCACTGGCAGGTTTTTTTTCACCTTCATCACCACGTGTTTCAGTAGTGAAAACGATAGCCATCGCTACAAGTGCGAGCCATACTACAGATTGAACGCAACGCATGTGCATACCTCATTAAAAAGAGTCATTTTTGTCTAGGATCCTTCAGAGTGTATGTGGTGTATTTGGGTCACGCAAGTAAATCGAGAATCGGGGGCATGGCTTTGTATGAGCGATTACAAAAAAAACCGTTATAACTGGATTACAGTATTTCAAAACAATTCCTTCTAGAAGTATTTTTCACGTAGCAGGGCTATGTAAATTATGAACAAAACCTTGCTCATTTTTGTATTTAGATTTTTTACGTTTTGTTTGTTGATTTGTATCTCGAGTTCTTTGTTCGCAGCGGGCGTGAATGGTTCAGGCATTCCTGGTTCAGCCGAGATGATTCGGTTGCAGGAGCAGTGGCAGCCGATGAATGCTTCTGAGGCAAAGCAGCGTGGACGTAAACGATTTAATGACAATAAGTATGGCATGTTTATTCACTGGGGGATTTATTCCCAGTGTGGGGGCGTTTGGAAGGGCGAGCGGATGGAAGAGGGTGGCACGGGGCCAAAGGTGGCTGAGTGGATCATGCGAAGGAAAGAAATACCGCGGTCGGAATATGCGTTACTCGCCAAAACATTTAATCCAACCAAGTTCGATGCTGATGAGTGGGTTTCCATTGCAAAAGCAGCTGGCATGAAATATATGGTGATCACATCGAAACATCATGATGGCTTTGCCTTATTTGACTCTGCGGTGAGTAATTTTAATGTGGTTCAGGCGACACCATTCAAACGAGATATTATTCGCGAACTCGAGCAGTCGTGTAAGCGTGGTGGTATTGCTTTCGGTGTGTACTATTCCCACGCACTCGACTGGCGCGACGGTGGTGACTCTGGGATGAAAGACTACTGTTATCACGAGCCGCCAAAGCAAGCCATGTTTGTGAATGACTTTGACCCATCACCAGTCCGATTCGACGACTATATCGCTCGCAAGTCTTTGCCGCAGGTTCGGGAACTGGTAGCAAATTACGATCTTTCAGAAATTTGGTTAGATACACCAATTTACATTCCTCCTCGATTTAGTTTTGACTTTTACAAAACCATCTATAAGTCAAACCCAGAGATACTTGTGAGTCAGCGAATTGGAAATGAGTTTGGTGATATTGGGACCCCTGGCGATAATGTCATTCCAGATGAATCAAGTGAAAATACATGGGAGGGTATCGCAACAACAAACAACTCATGGGGTTTTAAATCATATGACGAAGATTGGAAATCTCCGGCAGAGACATTGTTTTGGCTTCTTGAAAATGTAAGCAAAGGCGGAAATTTTTTACTCAATGTTGGGCCCGATGGAGCAGGCGTTATACCAAAGCAGTCAGTCGATACCTTGTTGGCAGTTGGACGATGGCTTGAAGTTAATGGTGATGCAATATATGGCACAAAACCCTGGAAGGTCACTCATGAGGGCCCAGCTGGAATTTCAATTAAAGGAACTGAGCATCGCAGTAAGCATGGCTTCAAACTTGATGTAACGAGTGAAGATTTCTGGTTTACAAAAAAAAACACGAAGCTCTATGTCATTGGCATGGTCTGGCCAGAAAGCGGTATCGCCAGAGTCCGGTCACTGAATGACGTCTCTTTTACAGAGATCAGGCTTCTTGGTTCACAAGAAAAGTTGCATTGGAAAAAAGAATCAGGAATCACGGAGATTCAATTGCCGGAAATGGAATTAAAAAAACTTGGTTACGCCTTGGAGATAACCCTCTAAGTCGATCCGTCCTCACATTGCGTATGAAGCTACAAAACTTGTAAAATAGTTGTGCCTAAAAATTAGGAAATTTTTTTGAATGCGTTTATGGCACTATTGGCCTACATGTCTGGTGGTTGGTTTGCTGCTGATTGAAGAAATTGAATAAGGGAAGATAGTTCTTCGGTAGTGAGTAAGTTTGCCAGTTCTGGCATGAGAGAATTTTTTGAAGGAACTATTGTGTCAGTATTTTTGCGATTAATGCTGTGAACCTTGCCCAAAGCATCCTTAAGAACAATGGGGTCTCCAGCAGACACTTGAAGCCCACTGATCGCAGTGCCTTTGTCTGTGAGTACTGTCATTGTTTCAAAGCCAGCAGCTATTGCTGCATGTGGTTTCAGAATATCCTCATGTAGTGCAATCGCTGAATGTTTGCGAGCAATCTGACTGAGATCAGGCCCTATTTCACCACCGTAACCATTGACGATGTGACATTTGGCACATCCGATATGGTTTGCATGGAATATGGCTCTGCCTAGCGAAGCACTTCCAGGGACGTCTGGCAGAGAACGTGCCGGTAAAATTTCCTTTCCGGTATTGGATGTATCAACGAATATTGAAAAAAATATCTGACCCTTGACTGCTGCCTCCTCTAACGCAGTGACCTGTAGTCTAAGTGGCTTCAAAGCACTCACGTTGTAAGCAATAACAGAACGGGCTGCTACCCGAATGGCGGGCTGACCATTGCCCCATGTCGTCAATCCAGGTGAAACGGTTAGTGGCGGTCGTGGTGGTTTTTTCCGACGTGCTGCCGAGGCCCTGTTTGGGACCGGTGGCGGCCCACTCGGCGTCCCACCAGAAAAAGCCATTGTCCAAGGAATCTGTGTCAGGTCTACATTCGATTCTGCGCTTGTTAAAATAGGAGCAATCCAAAAAGCGTCGCTCGATTTGGTGTTGGTTGAGTCAGCAACCAGATAGATTCGTTTAGCACCACGGATATCAAGATCGATAGATGCCTTGCCATGAGCGCTTTTGTAGATGGGATCACCCGGAGGAGTGAAAGATTTATCAAGTCGAGTATTCGGAAGTGGTTTTTCTATTGGCGGTGGCTCTGGGAATACATCACTTAGCTGAACGTTTTTCCAGTCATTTTGCAGACGGTGTTGTCCCCACCAAGCTGCGTAGTTACGAATATCTTGTGGCCCACGCTGAGCGATTTCAAGCATCGCAGCAGCAGCCTGCGTATTTGAATTAAACGCGATGGCATCAACCATTTTTTTCCGATCCGCGAGCGGCAACGTTATGTCTAATGCTCGCGTTTTGAGTTGTTCAACCGCTGAGTCAGGATGTAAACGCCAGGCTATTCCAGATAAACGGTTGTCCCATAAGAGCGGGTCTTCTGAGTTAACTACAAATAGATCAAATGATTCCTGCTCTTTTCCCTCACATGCTATTCCTAGGGCTTCTAAATACCATCGATCCCAACCATCAAACCCATCAGCAATTTTCTGAAGTAACTTGTGACACTCTTGGAAAGGTATGTCACGAAGAGAAATTGCCGCCTCTCGTCGAACTGCTGCAGAGGAATCCACGCATGCCTGCTGCTGGGCCTGTAGCCAGAGATTGCGAACACGGTCTGAAGTATCTGGTTGAGCAATCGCACGACGTAAAGACCGAAGAGCAACCACACGTATCTGTGGGTTTTTGTGATCCAGTAACTCGGTGAGTCGATCGATGCCTTCTTGTCCACAGTTTGGTAAGAGCCATGTTGTGCGAGCAACGAAGAATGGCTGGTGAGATCGTGAGGCTGCAACAATTTCTGGTCCAGCTTCTTCCCCCATGTCTCGCAAAGCGTTAAACCCAAGCGATCGGACGTGGACAGCAGGACTTTTTAACGCACGAATCTTGCCAGCAACAGTCGAAAGGTCAAGTTTTTCAATGTTTGGAGTAAAATCTTTTGGTGCGATCCGATACACGGATCCACTTCCGTTAGGGTCTCGCATTCTGTGACCACCAACTCCGGGATCATACCAGTCACTTATGTAGATGGCACCGTCTGGACCAACAGCCACATCGGAAGGTCTGAACATGCCAGAATGTACGCTGCCAGAGCGTAGCTTCATAAGTACAGAACGCTCTAAAGAAAACCCCGCTCCTTGTGGTTTTGGTGAGTATTGAAAGACTTCTCCCCGCGCAGACTCACAGACTAGAAGAAGTCCGTTTGGATAGAGCTTATCAAAGCATCCATTCTCACCAAAGACAACGCCGGTAGGAGCCCCGAAGCCGTAGACATCACCAGCAGGGATTGTGCCAGGGTCTTCCTGTCGCCATTCAGCAACTCTAGTTGGTTGTCCGGGCCTCTGATCTAATTGCCATTTCCGAGACCCATCTGCTGAAGAAAATCCAGCGTTACCGTATTCCATGAGCCAAGTGGTTCTACAAGCAGGCGGATCATCGTTGTCTGCGTGGAAAACATCACCAAAGGAAGATAAGGATTCTTCGTAGACATTTCGAAAATTATGCCCAATTGGCTCAAGCCCCGTGCCATCGGGCCGTACTCGCATTGCAACTCCGCCAACCCACACTCGTCCGTCATCACTTTTCCGGCCAGGAAAATTTTCTTTGAGATGAGGGGTTCCACCAGCGTATGAACTTCCAGCACGCAGGGTCCATCCGGATTTATCCGTGACGGTATGAGGCCCGCCATTTCCTGTATTGAAGTACCAATAACCGTCTGGTCCAACAGTTACACTGTGAAGACTGTGATCGTGGTCGAGACCACTGAATCCGGTAAGCAATATTTCTTTTGTATCAATCGATGGATCAAAGTAGGTGTCGCCATCCACGTCCGTGTAGACTAAGAGATTCGGCGCGCAGGAGACAATAATCTTGTTTCCTACCACTGCTATTCCGAGAGGAGCAACGAGATCAATATCTCTGACAAATGTATGAGAAGTATCTGCCCGTCCATCATTGTCAGTGTCTTGAAGCACAACGACACGATCACCGGCTTCTTTGCTTAGCCCAAGTTCTTTATTTCTAAAGTTACGGTAATTTACTGCCTCGGTAACCCAGATACGGCCGTTACTATCAATATCAAAGTTGGTTGGGTTGAATAATTGCGGAGTAGTTGCCCATAAAGTTACTTCCAGGCCGTCAGCAATTTCGAATTCATCGGAGGGGATATGCTCTGCTAAAATAGGACTAGCTAGGTAGAAACAAAACAATACGAAGTACGAGAGAATTGATTGTTGTGGGTTCATAATCTTGTAGGGTTGTTGTCGTTTAGTCTCTGTGTTAACTAAATGAAGTAGGCAACACGAGGTAATTCATTAGGCTCAGTCCAAGCGTTTTTATGAACTTCGTGTTCGTGGAATGAATGTCGCGAACCGTAGAGATAGTACATGAGTTTTGTTAAGAAAATCATCGTATTATTTGAAAACAACGGAGTTTTGGCAGTGTGTAAGCCTGCTGGCCTTCCGACACAGGCACCATGGGGCATCGAGTCTGTTGAATCGTTAATTCGAAGGCAAAAGTTCCAGGGGCTGTTTGAAGAAGCAGTTGCTCTTGGTAGGAAACGTCATCCGGGCGGTTTTCTTGGAATTCCACATCGTTTGGATCGGGCGGTATCTGGTGTCATGTTGTTGGCCTCAACTCCACGAGCAGCAAGGCAGTTATCTCGACAATTCGAACGCCGACAAATCCGAAAAACGTATGTCGCGATTGTCGAACCACGAAGGGGCGAATCAATCAAAGTGGGTCCATTCATTTGGCAAGATGAAATACGTAAAGTGCCAAATGAGCCTCGTGTTGAAGTTGTGGAATCAGGTGACAGCCATGCAAAGTTAGCGCAAACACGTGGCCACGTTTTGGTATCGGATAAAGACGTTCATCTTCTGGAGTTGCATCCAGAGACGGGCCGGATGCATCAATTAAGAGTTCAGGCGGCATGTCATGGTGTGCCAATCGTTGGCGATAATCTCTATGGCAGTGCATCTGCAGAAGATATTGACATCATTCGTAATCGACCTATTGCTTTGCATGCACAAAGCATTGAGTATGTTGACCCTGAGAGTAACCAGTCGGTTACAGCAAGGGCGGCTATTCCGGATACATCACTTTGGGATTGCTGGCGTGATGCATTTTGTACCCAATGAAATGAAGGGTCTCGATTGGGAAGCGTTCCCGGCAAGATTACTTCAATCAGTCGGTCTTAAGAGGTAATACATTACACACTAGTAGTTGTTAGTTCTCAGGAACTATATCCAATCTCAGAATACATCGAGCTGGAAATGATGTCCCTGATGGTACCGCCGAGATTTCGGATAGTAATTTTGCCATGATCGATTGTAGACAGGCACACGCATCTCCTGTGGATAGCGGTGGTAGAGGTCGTTCGCACTTTTCATATACCCGTCAGCATAGTAGTTCTGTGGATACCAGACATACGGATAATGATACAGTCGATTCCAGTCATGGGTGTTATATGAGTTTGCCCATTGATAGCCATAAGCCTGTTGGCTAGCTGTTGGCGGCTGGGCTTGCAAAGGTAACGAATACCCCACACAAACACTGGCAAATGATATTGCCAGTGCATACGTATACCACTTCATTCTTTTTCCCCCCCGGTACTGATTCGGTAAGTCCGCGAACGGTTCTTCCGCACATCAATGAAGAGATCGGCAATCGGTACGATCGAACTTGACGGAAAAAGTAGTATTTCCGTCATATTTTAAGAAGAAGCTTTTATGCCGTCTGAGTTCGTTCTGACGGCAACCGTCCCTCAGCTAGTTCTTTGTCCCAATCATCCATGAGTGGCCAATGAGTGGCACAGGTTCCAAAATCTGCTAGCGTGAGGTATCCCTTAAGCCTGTCAATCGTGCTTGTCAGGAGCTCATTATTTTTTTGGAACACAGGTCCATGGCTGGGCAAGAGCCATTCAATGTCACTCGCAGCAATTCGCTCTAACGAAGAGATGAAAGACGGGATATCACTACCGTGATGCGCATCAATTGCTCCTACAGATCCGTCTCGATAAATGTTATCCCCGGAGAGCAAAAGGTTGCCAAAGCGGAATGCAAGTTGGCTGTCCGTATGGCCAGGTGTATGCCAGACTTCGAGTTTTCGCTTTCCAATTGTAATGATGTCCCCGTCATGGATAGCCTTTTCGACTTTGATTGTAGGCATTTCAAGGTGAACATTCTGAGCAGAAATTTCAGCAAAGGTTTTGATTCGGTCGCCTGTTTCAAGTGATTCTACAGCTTTGGGGTGGGCCAAAACAGGTGCTTTTAAGAGGCTCTTCGCTTTGGCCAAACCTTGAATGTGGTCAACGTCTGCGTGCGTTGCAATTAGTCCACGGCACTGGGAAATTGGGAAGTCAATCTGCCGTATGAGTTCAATTATCTCATCGACATTTTCCTCGTAACCAATGTCAATAAGAACCCAATCATTCTCATCATATAAAAGATAGACGCTGCATCCTATTCGCCATCCGGCTTGATGGTTTATTTCAATAACACCAGGAAAAAGAGGACGTCGTTCAAGCATTGTGAAATGATTATCGGAGGTATGTGGAATCAAGATCCAAAGCATCGATGCATAAATGCACAAACACTTGTTTCAGCCTAATCCTATTGTAGGGCCAACCTATGAACACGACAATCAAAAGATGTGCTTCGGGACATTGGGGGGCGTTGTCGCAGTTTCACTCGGTGTTTCGGTCACTACTGAATCCGCCTTCACGAACAGAATTCACGTGTCATGGTGGATAGGAACAATCGAATTCGGTCCTTTTGGCTCGATGTGTTGAAGTGGGGAGTTGTTGGCTTTTCCTCGGCCCCCGTCGTTTTCAGTAACTAATTACCACCCACGGCAATCCAGCTGTTCCGTTTGATCACTGCTTGCAGCAGTATCGGAGCTACTGTTCCGGCAAAAAAAACTCCGCTCGGGGTGGGTACCCCGAGCGGAGATCACTGGCCGAAGTCGGGCAACGGATTTCCGTTCGACCGAACGTTTACACTATTTGGTGCTTACGGTACGACTGACCGCAATTACCTTGGTAGCTTTTGTAGCTGATGCGGAAGCGTCCGGAGTTGGGGCAACTGCTGCCTCAATTCCACAAGCTGGCTCACATCCGCAAGCTGGCTCACATCCACAAGCTGGCTCACATCCGCA